>CAILTZ010000606.1 GCA_903837255.1 uncultured Pirellula sp.
ATTCTGTCAATTTAACCGTTTGAGTACCCATTCGGCCCGAAAATTCGCAAGAAATCGGACTGCTATTGGGCGTTGTGCGGTTCTGAGGCGGGGTTTTGGGCCTCGTTTTTTGGGGTCTGTTCCGGCCCCTCCGAGAGCTTGGGAAGTGGCTTGGCCGGGACGTTCGAGCCCATGTCGATCAAGTCGAATTCGGCCCGATCGACGTCTTTGCGAAGCACCAGGTAGATGGCCGTCGAGGCGGTCCAAAAAAAGCTGAATCCATAGGCGGTCACCAACAGCGGCACGAGGCCCTGGAAGCACCCGTCGAACCAAGACTGCATGAATCCCAAACGGCCGAAAGAGCCCAGCCCAAACGCTTGGGAGATGATGTTGTAGCCGGTATTGAGAATGATCGAGACGATCGAACCTCCAAAGTGCCCGAGCCATTCGGCCACCAGGACTGCAAGCATCAGCGTGGCGGGCCGCTGAAACAGATACGCCGAAGCTCGCGACATCCCGTCAAACGCATCGGCTTGTTTTTCTGTCACAATCGAGACGGTCGAAAGGGAGAATCCAAAGAGCGCAATGGCCAACACCCAGCCGACCCCAAGTGCCATCGACGCCACGGGCAACATCAAGACCATCGATACGGGGATCCCTATGCCAGGGATGTTCGAGATCCAGCCTAGGAGCAATGGCAATAGACAGAACAGCAGAACCAGCATCAGAGGCATGACCAGCGACCAGAGAATCGACCGCCATCGAGACAGGACCCATTGGATCGTGTCCATCCAAGGAGACGTGATATGCATACCGAGCTCTTGCACCGATCGTCTGGCGATGCATCCGCCGACGAACCCCCAAACGGCTATGATTGCAAGGGTGTTCCATAGGAAATAAGCGCTCTTGCGCAGCGTGATCCCATCCAGGGCATGAAAGGGATACGAGACGTAACGCCGCCATACTTGCAGGAAGGAATCGGGGGAGGGATGAAACCATACAAGGCCTTTGTTCGGCCCAATTGGATCGTCTGCTTGCTGGCTGCGCTGTAGGCCTTCGATCCATTGGCTCGGATCGACCGACCAAGGGGTCATGGCCGGGGTGCGGGATTCGGGTACCACCCATGAAGTTCTCGCGGCGCTGTCGTCGGGAGCGAAGAGCGAATCGGATACACCGATGAGCCATTGGGTCGCGAGCAAGGCTATAGCGCAGAGGCCCAAGTGGGAGGCTCTCCAGGAGATTCCCAGCGTGTGAGAGATCAGTCTCCACCAAGGCGTCGAGCGATACCAATCGATCGTGACTCTGGGGACCATAACGTTCTTTGAGGATGAATCATTCATGGAGGCAAGTGGATTCCGTTTTTGGATTGCCAATCAATTTATGGATTACCGATCAATCGAACCGCCACTCTTTGGGCGAAGGTGGCGGCAGCTGCTCTTCTTCTTGCTCTAGGTCGTCACACGCATGGACGGGCAAGCTGACCTCCTCGGTGAACCAATGGTTCAGGTCGACCATTTTGCATCGCATCGAGCAAAACGGCATCGACGGCGAGTGGGGGTCTGCCGGGAAGTGTTTCTGACAAGTCGGACACTGGATTTCTGGTAACGAAGCCATAGGACTCAGCGATTGATCGGAAAAGTTCCAAAGCACTCTATCAAAGGACGCTCTACGTATTGCTATAAGGATAACGAATTCCTTGGTTTCGCACAGCGTCCCGCCATCGACAGGCCTGCGGCCTACAGAACGTCAGGCAAATGGGCTAAATTGATACCAGAGCAAGCTTGGCAACGCATCGGAATCCACACCGAGGCAGGTGCCGTGAGCTTGAGTCAGATGCTCGATAAGTACATCGGGCATCTCGAAGACCACTTGGTTTTCATCGCCAAGAAACGAGGATCGGCCAGTCGTTAGTCGGCCAAGATTATATTTTTTTGCCCACCAATTTTTTTGCCCACCAATTTTTTTGCCCACCAATTTTTTTGCCCACTATTCTTTATCGGTATTGTTTTTTTCCAACGCGTACGAGCGCATCGAATAGGCAGGCACACGGACCTCCAGTTCCAAGACCTCCTGGGGGCTGATTGATACTGTTTTGCGATTATTCACCGCATTGGGCCCCTCACGGGTATCGTGCAGTTGGGCCTTGTCTCGCAAGCCCGTATAGTGCATTGGGATCTTGAGCGTCTCTTGCAATTCACCCGACGTTGGATTGAAGACTACAAGCAACCCCTGGGTCTCCAGCTGCGGATTGACATGCAGGTACCAATCCAAACTCACCGCATCCGGGCGACGACCGTGGATGATGTCGCTCTCGAGGATGTCGCGATATTGCTTGTACCAAGCCACCTCCTGCTTGACCATCTGCTTGACCCGCTCGGTGTCGTAAAGCCTCGGCCCACGATAACATGCTTGTACCCCCAAGGCCAAATTCGATTGGATCATGTTGCGGTAATGGTCCAGGTTCTTATCCAGCGGCTCGATTGTCGCCGCAGGGCCTCCGCCTTGGTACTCCGTCAGCGGTACGAACATCCAGCCCATGCTCGGGGTTTTTTGCCAAGTCCCGTCGTAGATGTTCTGTCGCGTGTGGATTGTCTGCTGCTCCCGAGGCAATGACCAATTCACCTCGCGGTATCCCATCCCGGTCTTGTTGGATCCGACCAAAAAGTAATGGTCCGGAACATTCAAAAACAATCCCTCCTCTCGGCACCAACGGTAGAACTCGGAGATCGTCTCCCATTGGGTCCACCTGGAATCCTCATAGCCGATGTGACCAGGATGCTTGTCGCTGCTACAGGGATCTCCGGGGTAGGATCCGTCGTGTTCCAAAAGCGTAAAGCCGCTGCTGCGATGGAATTCATAAAGCCTTGCAAAGTAATCGCTGCCCCATTGGCTCTCCAAACAAGGCGAATTGCCAAAGACTGGTTTTTGTCCGTCGCGCATCAGGACATCGTCCTTGGCCGATACCGAACGGGATGCCAAAAGCGAATAACTCCCGATCTCGATGTTCTTGGCCTTGGCCGCCTGAGCAAACGCACGGGCTTTTTCCAGCGTTGCACCGCTGCGGTTTTCCAAGTTAAATCCGCTCCCGAAACTCAGGATGAGCATCTCAAAGCCGACCTCGTGGCACTGATCGATGGCTCGCATCACCGACGCTTCGTCGGAGGCGACCAAATGCATCATCAATGGGTTCTCGGTTACCCAAGGTGCAATGCAGCGGAAGAGCTTGCGCACGGCAAGCCCGGAACGCTCGCGGTCAAACGAATCGTGCACCAGCAACCAGCCTCGGTACGAACTCCACTGTTTACCCGGCTGTATCGAGAGTGCAGGCCCTAGATCCGGGCCGACCTCGAGCAAGCACGGAGTCTTCTTCTCGTAGTTGACCTGCGTGTGATAGTCCGGGTCGGCGCCCCAGCGATAGGAGCGGCGGTTGGCACCCTGGCTGGTCATCCCACCGAAAGCCATCTCGGTCTCGATGTGCAAGTTCGGAGGGGTTAACCCGACACTCAGCGCATCGACCTCCGAAGTATGCTCGACGGCGGCCAAGATGTCGCTGCAGTAACACTCGATTTTGATCGGACGCTGTGTTGGGTTCTCGACGGTGATCCATTTGCTGTAGGCGGGCAAGCCGTCGTAGAGTTCGTAATGGACATCGACTGCAACACACGCTCGGTCCTGCTTTTCGATCCGTTTGCTATCCCATTGAGAATAGACTTTCAGATCGTAGAAACCACAGGCTGTGTTCTTGGGTCCTGAGTCGCGGGCACTTGGGTCTGGGCCAGCGTCGGTGGCATTCCCCAGCCGATCGGACTTGCCGATCCTCAAGGCCATCGGAGGCTTGCCATCCCAAGGGATCTCGAAGAGCTTGTGATAGACGCGCTTGTTAGGTTGCGCGTTGGAGTCGATGGCTGCTGCATCCCAGAGGGTTTTTCCGTCCTGCCATCGGACGCGAAGTGAGTAACGCCGTGTTCGCTCGATGCCATGATCCGATGCTGCGAACTCAGGGACTTTAGCCAGCAACTCGCGGCCCCGGTTTCTGAGTTCAAAATGACCGTGCTCGCCGCGGTCCCCAGGTCGAAGATTCACTTCGAGGTTGCCATCGGGCCAAACCAGCGCTAAGCCAGGTCCCCAACTCGTGTCCCGATCGCTCATCGGATCGATCACCACTTCGATACAACCGGCATTGGTTGGAATCGCTCGCTCGAGCACAACGGCTCGGCCTGCAGGGCCATTCAAATGCAGTCCGCGTTGGGCTTGAACACCCGGAGCAGGATCGCTAATGGTCTTTTTGATTTGAGGGGTCAGGAGCGTCTTCCAATCGGCATCGAGACTTTCAAACGCATCCTCCCAAAGCAGCGTTCGACCTTCGCCCGACAAGCTGGCTTTGCTCCAGTGTGCTCCTGGCATCGCAAAGCGCAAAATCACTTCGATCCCTTTGGGAGGCCAAGCCACGTCGGGAGCATGAGGGCGAGTTCGTTTCCACGCCATCCGCTCCTGGATCGATTCACGAATCTCGTAGCCTTGGAATTGAAAGGCACCCGGATCGTTTTTAAGCGAGGGGATCCAGGTCGGATCTAGAAAGGCGTAGTTCGGCTGCCCGGTAAGTCCACCGATGGCGTATTTTTGGCCATCGAGTTCGATGGTCGCTTCGGGTTTGACACCCCGCAAGATCGATTCGCCGGTGATCAAGTTACGAAAACCGATCGTCGCAGCGTTGGGGGCAAGCAAAATGCGGCGTTCGATCAGCCCGTTGCTCAGCAGCAGCTCGTTGCCACCTGAGAGCAACCGGGCCGTGGCCCGATAAGGCGTAGGGTCGACGAGCCAATCCTGTGCAATTGCCGATACGGATACAGATACAGACACTAACACAGACACAAACACGGACACGGGCACAAACACGGGCCCGAGGGCCAGGGAGCATAAGTCAAAGCGCATGGGATTAGGAGATCTGGCTATTTGTAAGTTCGAACAGCGCGGCGCGGTGGACTGACGTTCGTCGTCCGGCCTAGAATCTCTCTTAGTATACGCTGTTCTAGCTCCGTGTCGTTCTCCTGGCGGATCCAGCCCAGGGTAATGGGTTGGCCGACAAGCCCTGGGGTGGCACGCACGATGGATCCATCGTGCCTTGCAATCGCTGAACCTTCAGAGGAATACTGGGAGCGATCGACATCCTCGAGCTCTTTGATCACTTCCACAGCCACCGAAAAACCTTGTTCGATCGGAATGACACGAATGAAGCACGTTCTGCGCATTGTTTGCAGTGTGCTCTGCATGCGTTGGAATCCGAATGCGGTGTCTTTGCGCCACGGTTCGAGGAATGTGGCACCGATTTCGGGATACGTTTCCAGGCGGCCTTCGAGCCACCCGGTCGCGTCGCGGCTGGCTCGCTGCTCGGACTTGATCTTGAAATAATCCTCGACGGTATCGACGACTTGGTTCCAGAGAAACTCGCTGTCGTTGACGCCGAGGGTAATCGGATTGGACAACTGCGTTTTTTTATCGAGCGGGATCGAGGGGATCAAGAAGCGGGCTTGTTGCAGATACGAACAACCTCCGGCGCTTGAGCATGTAGCAAGCCCGGCGAGGATCGCAAGACGCTTTAGAAAACCCCTACGCTCTTGGCAGGTCACGACGTTGGACCCTGCGGAGGTTTGGGTTTGGTCACCCCCTCGGGATTCAAATCCTTGAGGGTTTTCCCGAGTCTCTTTCGGGGGCTGCGATTGGCCGAGGGGAGGGCTTCAGGTGAAGCTTGTGCCGAGCCCAGCGCTTGGGTGATGCTTGGATGGTACGTGGCGTTGGCATCGACGCTACCGAGTTGGTCCAGCGCGTCGGAGACCCCCAGCAGGACCGATTGCTTGACCCCTTCGCGTATCCATCCGAAAAATCCGTTGCTGTTCATTCCGTTGCTGGTCATATAGCGAGCCATCCTGTGCGGTTTGCGTGATAACCAAAGCGTCCTATCGCGTGAAGCCCGGGCCGAGCGATGCCGCGAGAGTACCAAAGCAAGATCTCAGGCCGCCAGTCCAGAATCGAGGCGGTGCTAGCATTGTGACTCTGAGCGTTACGCATTCAGACCTTGTTTGAGCTCAGACATTGACTGGTTCAATACAGGGTCGATTGATACCACCAGTTGGACCAGGACCAGCCTGGGGGTGGTAGGAAAGGGATCATCGTGTACCAAGGTTGCTCGTCGAGCGAGCGGGGTTTTGCCGAAGTTTGGGTGGATGGGTTGGAGGGCTGTTCACTGGACGGATCGTCCGTAGGCATCGGTACAAAGGGGGCGCTGGGTGGCATTCGTGGGGGAGCACCCAAGTTGGGGGCCAAGGTGGCTGCCCGGGTAGGGATACGGTTGGGTTTGCCGAAAGTCATCTGGTTGTTGGCTGGGTTGTTGGTTGGGTCAAAGCAAGCCTTGTATTGGTTTTCGACCGAGTCGATCCAGGCAGAGGACTCGGCCGTTTGGTTGCCAGGAAGCCACTGCGGGTCGGCGTGTTTGAGTCGATCGCGAGCCAATTGAAAATCTTCTTTAGCGACGGCGGCCATGCTCAGGTTATGCCAAGCGGCACGGTTCCATGGGTGCACATCGGCGGCTTCTTGCCATTCCCGTTCGGCTTGTTCCCATTGGCCGAGGCGAGCGTAAGCGTTTCCTTTTCGGACGCGAGCCGAGCCGGGCATGAGCCAGGGCAGATCGAGCGTGGTTTGGGTAGCGGTTGTGGTTGGGACGACCATTTCCCAGGATCGTCGGGCGCTGGCTGCGATGACTTGGAGTTCCGGGGAGGATTCGTAAGCAAGATCGGGGAAGTCTTCGACGGCGCGTTTGCTATCCATATCGATCGTATGTTGTCCGATACGGCTACCTGTTTGTGCATCGAAGAGCGTCCATCGAACGCTCATGGATTCGGGGGGTGGTTTTCTTTTGAGGAAGGACAGGAGGGTAGGTTTTTTGGGTAGTTCTTTGGGTTCCAGGTCGTGTTGGAGGATTTCCCCTGAGAGGACGAATTGGGCCCCGGAGCGTTTTGCGGCACCGAAGGCGGCCATTTCGCTG
>CAILTZ010000607.1 GCA_903837255.1 uncultured Pirellula sp.
CCTACCGTTACAAGATTGGCAGCGATGGCCAGCTGCTCGACCGGCAGTTGTTTTGTCGCCAAGGCTCCGATGGCATGACGATCGACTCCGAGGGCAATCTTTATTTGACCGGATCGGCAGGGGTCTATGTTTACAATGCCGACGGTGAACTCATCGAGACGATTGCCGTCCCCAAGCCGTGGACGGCAAACGTATGCTTAGCAGGAGCGGATCGCAAAACCTTATTTATCACTGCATCGGACTCGGTCTACACCGTGCCTGTGCGCTTTGCGGGAATTGGATCGAAGTAACGCAAAGCTCAGAGCGAATTGCCCTCGATTATTTCTTGTTGCTGCCTGGAACGGCAGCAGACTCCAAAGCATCTCGATCGAATTTGGTAGGCCAAGCCAGCAGCTCGAGCGAATCGATGATCTGCGAATCTTGTTCGCCAAAAACTTCCATCGAAGATTCGTCGGTGGTAAAGACCAGAGCCAGTCGGCGACCATCGTCGTTGGAGATGTGGTAATGCACCCAACGCAGCGGAACCCCTTCGACTGAACCTGCCATCGTGATCCGTAGCAAGCGATGCTTGTTGGATGTGAGCCGCTCGGAAGCTTCCAAAACATCGCGACCGGTTCGGGAAGCCAAACGCTCGAGGTCGGATTGGTAACCCTCTAGGGTGAGCTGCTCTCCGGCTTGGAAATCGACCAAGTTAGTGATGTTGCACTGAGCGACACGGCGGTTGTTGACGATGTATCTCAAAGTTGCTTCTTCACCGTTGTCGCGATAGGTAAACCAACGGCAATCGGCTAGGAATCGGTAGAACCCTGAGTCGGATTGGAACTGGAGCATCTCCGCAGAAGCAGCGTTGGGGGCATCCTTCCAGACCTCCGAGAGCGAGCGTCCCGAGCCCATCGATTCGATGGGGGCTCGCAAGACACGGACTTGCGCCGTGACTTTAAAACCCGGCTCGGCTTCTCCGATTTCCCGAGTTTCATCGATTTGCAGCGCCAGCCAGGATACAAAGCCCCCCTTGCGATCCATCAGAGCCTTGCCTTTGATCTCTAATTCAGTCCCGACATCTCGCGCGGTGGCCTGTAGCTTGCCAGCGATTTCCAAGTGCGCCTTCTCATTGTCAGAATCGACGAGGCAAACCGTTAAGTCACCGTCGAGGATTGCGTCGAGGTGCAGCAGTCTTGCGGCTGAGACACGATCGACGATCCATTTGTCAGCGATTGCGACTTCTTTGTCCGTCAGTAGTTGATCCAGGTACATCGAATCGACCGCACCGTTAATCAATTCGCGTTCGGCCACAAACAGTGGTGTAGCCAGTGCGGCGGGATGAATCCCGCGGCCGGTCGAGAGCTTGACGATCTCCTTGCAGTTATCTCTTAATACAGTTTGCGTGGTGTGCCGATCGACCGTGATTTCCGATTGGGCTTCGTGAAAGAACAAATAGCCTTTTGTCGACTCATCCTGGCTGCCTAAAACGTATTGCTGATCGTAATCAAGCGTTGACTTCGACTGCACCGGGGCGGTTCGCGCGATGGTTGGCTTACCATCATTTCGAATCGATGGAGCGTTCTGAGCTTTCAGGTGAACTTGGCCGTTGAGTTCGATGATCGACCGGACCCGGAATGCAACGGCTTGGGGCGTTTCGGACTGCGCGTTTGCGGGTGCAAAACGGGCTGATTGGACCACGACCGCCCCAGAGATGACTTGACCAAGCCAGCGGCGTCTCGACAGGCGGTGCACGTGATTTGCTAGCATAGATCGATCCTTGATTTGATGCA
>CAILTZ010000608.1 GCA_903837255.1 uncultured Pirellula sp.
CTTCGCCAAAGTCTTAAGGAAGGCTCCTAACGCGAAGTGGAGATCTCTCCTTGTGTTGGCAAGGATCGCAGGCTTCCGGATCCCTAGCGAAGCGCAGGGGCTTAAGTGGGAGCATATCTCCTTCGAGCAAAGACGGATCTTCGTCGTCAATTCCAGTAAGACGGAGCATCACAAAAACCGGAAGCTTCGAGTCGTCCCTCTCTTCCCGGACGTCGAAAGGGAGCTGCTCAAGCTTCATTACGAAGCGACTCCGGGGGAGGAGTACGTCTTCCCGGATCTCCGAGGGGATTCCAATCTCCGGACAACCCTCGAAAAGATCATACTCCGAGCGGGGGTAAAACCCTGGCCGAAGCTTTGGCAGAATCTCCGGGCTTCCGCTGCAACGGATCTAGCGAAGATGGTCCCCTCTCATATCGCTGCTTCGATCTGCGGACATACCGAGCAGATCGCCCAGGAACACTATTGGAAAGTGGGAGAGGACGATCTCGATCAAACGATCTCGAAGCTGTCGACGATCCACTCGAAGCTATCGCCCACGGTCGCCCACAATATCGCCCACTTAGGCGTCCCGAAGGGTCCGGAGTCGTCCCTTGCTGTCTCGACGGCTTTGGACGATGAAACGAAAAAACCCAAGGAATCCCTTGGGTTTGTCTCGATCTGTCGTCTTTTGGCCGACGCTGGCTTTTCACTAGGAATAGGCGATATTGGACTCGAACCAACGACCTCAACGATGTCAACGTTGCGCTCTAACCAACTGAGCTAACCGCCCGAATGTCTTTCGGTAGAAGGATTGTGGATCATGCTCTGGGATTGTCAAGTCCAAGCCGGATGGCTACTCTCCGGCTTGGTTGCCCAATCGGCTCCGGAGGTGTATGCTTTCGATTCCCGTTTGTGGCTCGGCCCGAGACCTTTTCCCAAGCGTTTTACGTAGTTCTCCCAATGTCCAACCCCCACCGCGTCGTTATTACCGGCTTTGGCGTCATTTCCCCCCTGGGCCGTGAACTCGATCCGTTCTGGAATAACCTTGCGAATCAAAATTCCGGTGTCGGGCCTCTGACCAGCCTGCCCCTGGATGCCATTCCGTGCAAATACGGTGGGCAAGCCTCCTGCTTTACCGGCGAGATCTCCGAATTCGGACCACTCGACAAAAACCTTCAACGCGCCATCAAAAAAAATCAGAAGGTCATGTGCCGGGAAATCGAAATGGGTGTCGCCGCTTGCCAGCTGGCCCTGTTCCACTCCGGTCTATCCAACCCCGAACTCCGCAACCCCGACCGCTTTGGCATCGTCTTTGGTAGCGACTATATCATCACCCGCCCCGAAGAATACGCCGATGCCATCGCCGCTTGCCGAAACGAGTCCCAAGAATTCGATATGCCTCGGTGGCCCCAGACAGGTCGACCCCAGGTCAATCCACTCTGGCTCCTGAAATACTTGCCCAATATGCCCGCTAGCCATGTGGCAATCTACAACGACCTTCGAGGCCCGAGCAACTCCGTGACGATCCGCGAAGCCTCCAGCGGTGCGTCGATCGTCGAAGCCGTCTCGGCCATCCGACGCGGTGCTGCCGACGCAATGATCGCAGGGGCAACCGGCTCCCGGATGGAACCCCTCCGAGCACTAAACTTTATGTCCACCGAACCGATGGCTAGCCATCGCGACAACCCCGCCGAAATGGCTCGCCCCTACGACATCGATCGGGATGGAAATCTCGTCGGCGAAGGTGCCGGGGCACTGGTCCTAGAGTCCCTCGATCATGCCGTCGCCCGGGGTGCAAAAATCTGGGGCGAAATCGTCGGTGGCTCCAGCTCCGCAGTCGGTGATGTCACCGGCAAAAACGCCCAACGCGACCATATCCGAACCGCAATCGGTAACGTCATGCGTGTGCTGCTCGACCAAGCCGCCAAAGCCGGGGTCGATCTCTCGACCGGCAAATGGCACTTGCACGGCTGCGGCAAAAGCGATGTCCAAGGAGACGCTAGCGAAGCGGCCGGGATCCGCGATGCTATCGGAAATCTCGATGTTCCAGTCACGGCCGCCAAAAGCTACTTCGGGAACCTCGGTGCCGGCTCGGGTGCCGTCGAAATCATCGCAAGTCTCCTGGCCCTAGAGCACCAGCAACTCTTCCCAGTTCTCAATACCAAAACCGTCGATCCTCGCTGCCCGATCCGAGTCGCCAAAAGCTCCGATCCGGCCGGCCAAGCCTTTGCCCACTTGGCTTACTCAACCCAAGGCCAGGCCTGCGGCGTTTTCGTACGGCGGATCTAGCGAATTTTTATGCAAAGCCTGCTGAGTTTCCGGAACATTGCGATCGCCCTATTGATCCTGTGGTTTCTGGCCCTGGCACAAAACGCTTGGTATTGGCAGAATCTCCCTGAACGTGTCGCGACCCACTTCAACGCAGCGGGAAAGCCCGACGGGTGGATGGGTCGCAACGCTGCAACGATGATGATGATCGGCCTCCAAACACTCATGCCGCTGCTGTTTGTCGCGATCGCTTATATGCTCTACTTTATTCCTCCGGGGATGATCAATATCCCGCACCGCGAGTTTTGGTTACATCCAGACCGTCGCCAAGCCTCGATCTCGTTTGTTGCAAGAAGCACCGCTGCGTTCTCGCTCGGCCTGTCCTTGTTCTTCCTGGGAATGAACCATCTGACGTTCCTGGCCAACACCCGTCACGGAGTTCTCAATCCACTGGGATTCTGGGCTCTGCTAGGGACTTTTCTGGTTTTTACCGGTGCTTGGACCGCTTGGTTGATGATGCGTTTCAGGATCCCAAAATAGGGATTTATGAAGTTCGATCGAGTCCCTCGGCAAGAGGACCTGGCGGTTGGCTTTGAGCGACCGAATAGTATCCAAGCAATCCACCTGCGACGGCACTGGTTAAATGCCCGTCCCAGGAGACATGCTCACCGACCGTGGGCAAGACACCAAAGATCATTGTTCCGCCATACAAGAACCCAACGATCAGCGCCGCGATCGCAGGCCCAAAACGGCCTTGGCGGAAACCCGCCGCCATCAAATAACCCATCAGCCCATAGATCAACCCGCTGGCCCCGACGTGCACGGCCGGCCTTCCCAGGAGCCATAGCAACAGCCCCCCAAGCAGGATGATCTGCAGGACAATCCACCAACCATTTCGCTGAGTGGCAAGCAGCAGCGTCATGAGGATCATCAGAGGAACGAAGTTACTCACAAGATGCCCAAGGTTGCCATGCAAAAACGGAGAGCACAAAATTCCCCAGATGTGATCCCACTGACGCGGAATGATCCCCCACTGTCGGTTCAGATCCGCTGGCAACAACCAATCGGCAATAAACACTAGCCAAAGTGCTGCGGCGAAGATTCCAAGCCTCGCACCATTGAGCTTGAGCCTCTCGCTAACCGATTGTTCCATAGCTTTCCCCTTTAATGTTAGGCTCTTTCGGCCAAAGTCATGAGCACCTTGGCAGCCCCTGGCTTGTTCCCTGTCCTCGGATTATTTCCTCGATGGCGTTCGAGATGGCGATCCAGATCGAAGAGCTCGCTATTTTATCGAGCACCAATAGTACTCGCAACGACCTGCTGCTGAGCTTCCAGAAAGCGTTTGGATTTTTCGCTTTGCATAGTTTGCGCCCCGAGCCGACACAAATCAAATTCGTCGTACTCGTACTCAGCGTACGACCTCGGCCCCCGGGTGGCCTTGAGCCACCGGAGCCCAAGGTTCGTCAGCTAGCTGGCGGATCATCTCCATCATCCCCACTTTACGAC
>CAILTZ010000609.1 GCA_903837255.1 uncultured Pirellula sp.
CTGCTGGCTGAAGTTTGCATGCTGCTTGGAGATCTCGGTCAAGAGAGTGCTGCTCAGCTCTACTAGTGGAAGCACGTTGCTAAAGTATTGCTCTAGCTCCTCCTTACATGTGATTCTCTCGCAGAGATCTTCCGACTTCAAGTTCAAGATGTGCATTTCCAGGGGCTCCAGCAGCCTGACGAGCATGATGACTTCCTCGTCCATAAAGCCGTACTGGAAAATCTGCTGGCCTGTTTCATGGTAGTGCTTGCACAGTTTTCTAATGCTCGGAATGGCCAGCAGATGGCTGATGTGCCCCTTGAGATTTCGGAATGGGCTGGTGATCTCTTGGAGCTTCTCCAGCCCAAGCCTTGCACAAAAATCTCCAAAAGACTCTTTGCCAAGCCGCTGCTTAAGAAACTCTTTAAACAACGGCTCGAGCGTTTCGGTGATCCCCTCCGTCGGTACAAGATCCTTGTAGACAAACCCCAAGCGGGTCCCCAATCGTGTACCTCCTACCCAAAGCGTGTACTTGCCCTTGGCCTTGCCAACCAGACCAATGTCGGCATTGTACGGCCTAGCACAGCCATTAGGACAACCGGTCATGCGAACCGTGAAAAGCTCCTTGTCCAACCCCATCTCCTCGAGCTTCTTCTCCATCACGTCGATCACCCCAGGCAAAGCCCGCTCACTCTCGGTAATCGCTAGACCGCAGGTAGGCAATGCAACGCAAGCGATCGACCAACGACGAACGTTGGAGATTTCTTCTGTCAGCGGCAAGCCCCTTTTCTTGATGATCCCCTCAAGCTTCGGCCTATCCTTTGGATCGAGGTTGCAGAACAAAACACTTTGGTGAGCCGTTAAGCGAATCAGCGGCTGGAATTCTTCGCAAACCTCCCGAAGGGCTCTCTTCCACGCTCGATTTTGGTCATCGTACAACCTGCCGTTTTCGACGTTGAATCCATAAAAACAACGACCATCTCCCTGCTCTTTCCAACCCATATGGTCGCAATGCTCGACGACATCGTCCGGCGTACAGTCTTGGAGCGCTTGGCCATAGTACTCTTCGACTTGATGCCTCATCCACTCGACCCCACGGTCATGCACGAGATACTTGAGCCTGGCTCGCTTGCGATCGTCGCGATAACCAAAGTCACGCTGCACCTTAACGATCGCTTCGGCAACCCCAACGGCTTGATCCGGTGTGACAAAAGCCATGCGGCTAGCCAATCTCGGGAAAGTCTTTTTGGCGCTCGGGGTCACCCCCAGGCCTCCGCCGACAAGCACGTTGTAACCGATGACTTGGCCCCCCCTGACCACGGCGATGAAACCCAAACAGTTGGTGTACACGTCGACGCAATTGTCATCGGCCAAAGCGATCGCGGTTTTAAACTTCCTAGGCAAATAAGTCTTTCCGTAGATCGGTTCGACGAATTCGTCGCTCCCCCCTTCGAGTGTCTCCTGGCCACTGGTGAGGTCCTTGAGCCAAAGCTCGTAATACGACTTGGTTCTGGGTGACAAATGATCTGACAGATCTTGTGCGAGCTTCTGTACGGCAGCTCGGATGTTGTCCGTATAAGGAGCCGGGCAAGCCATCGTGTTTCGGTTGACGTCTCCGCAAGCCGCCAACGTAGTGAGCAAGCAATCATTGATCCGCTGCATGCACTCTCGCAAATCCTGTTTCAAGATCCCATGCAATTGCAAACCCTGCCGCGTGGTGATTTTGAGAGTCGAGTTGCCGATGGAATCGCAAAGATCCAAATGAGTCAAGAGTTGCTCGGCTGTCATGATCCCAGCCGGAATCCGAGAGCGAACCATGAAGCTGTACTCCTTCTCGGACTTGCCAGAATCACCTCCAGCTTTGCGCTGCTCACGGTCGTCCTGCTGGTATGTCCCGTGAAACTTCAGCAACTGCAGGTCATCTTTTCCAAAGTGCGTCGAATCGGTCAGTAACTCCGATCCAATGGAACCCCGAAGATAGCGGCTGGCATCCTTGATCAACTCCACAGCACTGAGCTTTGGCGCGTCGTTGACCGGCTCGTCGCTGGATGGGGTGCTTGCGGTAGAATTCGATTCGTCCGACATGGTTTTCTCGGGTTCTTTGATCGCGGTTTAGTAAGGCTTGGAAGGATACCAAAAAGTCTAGCCAAAGTTCGAACCAGGAATCTAGCTCAATGGCCCCTTAGCTTGGCCAAAGTCGTAGGCTATAACTCTGGTCAACGTAAGCATATCAAGTTAAATGAATCTGAAACCGCCCAGCGGCGGAGAACTTTCCATGACAGCGCAGATACTCGATGGCAAGGGGCTAGCCAACACGATTCGCCAGGAGATTGCGGTCCGAGCCACCGCGTTCCGAGAAAGATACTCAAAGAGCCCAAAATTAGTTGCGGTTTTGGTAGGGGACGATCCAGCTAGTCAAGTCTACATTCGGAACAAGGAAATCGCCTGCCAAAAGGCCGGGATATCCAGCGAGGTTCTCAAGCTCTCGGCTGCGACAACAACCCAAGAACTCCTAGGTATTTTGGATCGACTCAATGCAGACCCAAGTGTTCATGGGATCTTGGTCCAACTCCCCCTTCCAGATCACCTGGAAACAAGATCGGTCCTGGATCGAATCCTGCCGGCGAAAGATGTCGACGCATTCTCCCCGGAAAACGTAGGGCTGATGTCCCAAGGACGTCCACGCTTTTTGCCCTGCACCCCTCATGGGGTAATGCAATTGCTAGACCGCAGCGGAATTTCAATCCGTGGCAAAGAAGTTGTCGTCGTGGGTCGCAGTGATATCGTAGGCAAACCATTGGTCAGCATGTGCTTGCAGAAATCCGGACCCGGGGGGCCATCGAACGCAAACGCCACCGTGACCTGCTGCCACAGCCAAACTCCGAACTTGGAGGAGATCACCCGGCGAGCAGATGTTCTACTCGTGGCGATTGGCAAGCCGAATTGGATCACCGCCCAGATGGTCAAACCCGGTGCGGTGGTAGTCGACATAGGGATCAATCGACTTGAAGACCGCTTGGTCGGCGATGTCGATTTTGAATCCGTCTGCAAGGTAGCTTCTGCGATCACCCCCGTACCCGGCGGAGTCGGTCCGCTAACCATCGCGATGCTGCTCGACAACACCCTTCGAGCCGCCGAGCAGCAATCCGAGCGGTAATCTCGTAAGGCTTAGCAAGCCTTGATCTGCTCGATGATGATCAGCAGATGCTTGGCTCGCATAATGGATCCCGCCATTTTTACAAACGCAACACCAGCTTCGAGCTCCGGCAAAGTGATGCTCGAACCAGGGCTGGTTATCGAGGTGCTTGGCGAAGCGGCCTTTCTCGCTGCGCCTGCTGCGGGCGCCTCGGACCGAACGGTGCTTACCCCGCCGCCTTGACGCTTGGCGATGCTCTTGACATTGGCTACATCGGCTGCCGTAACGCTGTATGGCGTAAGCGCCTCGACCACATCGCGATTCCTGGCCTCAGGATTGTTCTCCATGTAGAGACGTATCCTCTGAGCCTTACTGAGTTCTTTCGACATGCTTA
>CAILTZ010000610.1 GCA_903837255.1 uncultured Pirellula sp.
AGCCGCCTACCAGTACCGACTCTTCACCGGCAAAGAACCACCGATCGAGGCGATGACCAAGGCCCTGCGACGAGCGATCTCTCCTTTGAACTACAACCAAGAGCGAGTCAAATCCAAGATGATCGAAAAGAGCCGCAAGAATCTTGAGAAGGCCAATGAGGTCCTCAAGACCAACAAGGACAAGGAGGGGGTGCAAACCACAAAGTCCGGTCTGCAATACCTTTCGCTACAAGCGGGTAAGGGCAAGACCCCCACGCTGACAAGCACTGTGAAAGTGCATTACGAAGGCAAATTGCTAAGTGGCAAGGTCTTTGACAGCTCGATAGCACGCGGTGAGCCGATTGAATTCCCCGTCAACGGAGTGATTCCCGGCTGGACCGAAGCCCTCCAGCGCATGAAGGTTGGAGACAAATGGAAGTTGTTCATTCCACCCGGATTGGCTTACGGGGAACGAGGCGCCGGTGCTGACATCGGTCCAAACGAACTTCTGGTTTTCGAAGTCGAGTTGCTTGACGTGAAGTGATCGTTCCGATGAGTCTCCAAGCTGAGTCTTGCTCTTCCCTCGAGGAACTTAAAGCCCTGTGCGGTAGTCAGCACGATTACCTGCTCTCGCACTGGGATTCTTTGGACGCTATGCAGCGATTAGGTCTCGGCGCGCAGATTCGTCAGATCGACTTCGATGGAATTCGTCGCGAGTTAAGTTCGCAGGAGAAGAGTTGCGATTGGAGTCAACTTGCCCACAAGGCCGAGCCACCAGAAGCGGTTCGGTTGGCAGATCGAACCGACTCGTTGATCCAGCAGGCCGGTCACGAGGGGGCTCAGGCGATCGCCTCGGGCCAGGTCGCGATGGTTCTTGTGGCCGGAGGCCAGGGGACGCGTCTAGGATTCGATCAGCCTAAAGGGATGTTTGCCATTGGTCCGGTTTCGGGCCGCACGTTGTTCCAAATGCACGCCGATTCACTTCGGGGTGCTATGAAACGATACGGCGTAGCAATCCCTTTTCTGGTGATGACCGGCCCGTCTACGGATCAGCCCACCCGGGAGTACTTTGCTCAGAACTCAAATCTTGGGCTCGACCCGAAAGATCTGTTGATCTTCGAGCAAGGAACGATGCCGGCGATCGATGCAACTACGGGGCGAATTCTGATGGACTCGCCCTCGAGCATCGCTCTTAGCCCAGATGGCCATGGCGGGATCGTTCGAGCCTTGGCAAAAACTGGTTGGCTCGAAGAGGCTAGACAGCGAGGCATTCGTCATCTTTTTTATGCGCAGGTCGACAATCCGTTGGTCCGTGCCTGCGATCCGGTTTTGATCGGCTTGCACCGCTTGGCCGGGTCCCAAGCCACCACTCAGGTGGTTGAAAAACGGTTTGCTACGGAAAAAGTGGGTAATGTTGTCAAGCTCGATGGCAAGACCCAGATTATCGAATACAGCGATCTTCCCGAAGAGATAGCAAAACAATCCAACCCTGATGGATCGCTCAAGTTATGGGCGGGCAACATCGCCGTGCATGTATTCGATGTCGACTTTCTCGAGAGATGTTGCCAAAGTGTCGATGCGATTCCTTTTCATCGAGCTCGCAAGGCCGTTGCTTATGTCGATGAGTTTGGAATTGCTCAGGCTCCCAAGGAGCCCAACGCGATCAAGCTTGAACGTTTCGTGTTCGATCTGCTTCCCGCAGCAGACAAGGCCTTGGTGGTCGAAGCGCTAGCGGCTGAGGCCTTTGCTCCGGTCAAAAATGCTATCGGTTCGCCGACCGACACGCCCGAGACTTGCAAAGCTGCCCTCGTCGGGCTACATCGCCAGTGGCTAAAGAACGCAGGATCGTATGTCGATGAAGCCTGCTCGGTGGAAATCCACCCCATGTGGGCTTGGGACCAGCACGAGGTGCAAGCAAAGATTGGCAAGCCCGTTCGGATCGAGTCGGATACCTATTTCACCTAGATATTTTCGAAGAAATTTATGAGTTTGCACGCAGTAATTATGGCCGGTGGTTCCGGAACTCGGTTTTGGCCTGCCAGTCGACAGGAGGTGCCCAAGCAACTCTTGAAGATAGGGAGTCCTCGGTCGATGTTGCAAACCACCTTTGATCGACTCAGCGGGCTGGTTTCTAGTCAGCATGTGTTGGTGGCAACCAATGCACAATTAGTCGACGCGGTGGTCTCGCAACTTCCCGATCTGCCTATTGAGCACATCATCGGAGAACCCGTCAAGCGAGATACCGCGCCGTGCATAGGTGTGGCCGCATCGCTGATCCAGGCAGCCGACAAAGACGGAATCATGATCGTCATGCCCTCGGACCACGTCATCGAACCTAGAAGCGAGTTCCACAGAGCCATTCAAGCCGGGGTGCAGCTTATCGAACAAGACCCCGAGCGGATCGTTACCTTTGGGATCCGGCCGACCTATCCGGCCGAAAGCTTTGGCTACATCGAAAGGGGATCGGTCCTGGAAGGAGCCCCCGGGGTGGCCGCCTTTGAGGTTCAAAGGTTTCGAGAAAAGCCCAAGATGGAGTTGGCCGAAGAATTCTTTAAAGCGGGGACTTTTTATTGGAATAGCGGCATTTTTCTGTGGTCTGCCAAAACCGTTCTCGGGGCTCTGAAAGCC
>CAILTZ010000611.1 GCA_903837255.1 uncultured Pirellula sp.
CGATCTCCACCGGATACGCCCTGCTAGTCGCCGATGCACACATGAAACGATTGGCCTTCGGACTCGAACCGAGCGTCCAAGGGCTTGCAAACTATTGGATCGAATCCGAACGGCTCGGATACGCCAAAGAGCAGTCGATGGTTCGCTGGTGGTTTGCCATGTCCCAATCCGGGATCTCCTTTGACCCCGATGCACAAATCTACCATTTCAAAGGCTCCAACGTCTCGGTATTGAGCGAAACCCAAATGATGACTGCCGATGGCAGCCGACAAGTCGCACAATTGCCAGACCGAGCCGCAGACTCTTTTGCTAAGAACTTCACCGCCGAATTCCAATCCCTCCAACGAGCCTATCCGATCTACGGCCGACTACGCCATATCTTTGACCTTGCCGTCGTGATGGAAATCGTGCGCGCCCAAGCTCCCCAAACCTCGATGCCGGCCTTTGAGGTCCTGGGCAAACAAGCTTTTGTTCCCCATATGGAGGTCGCACCCACTCAGATCGATTCGATTGTCGCAACGCGCAAACGCTCCGATGGCAGTGTCTCGGCGATCGTAAGTGGAGGTGTTTCGATCGAGCCAAAAGTAGTGCGTAGCAAACTGCGCCTAGACCGCGAACTAAAAAACCGTGTATCGCTGGAACGCTCTCCCGGTGAGGAGCAATCAGCAGAATCGCAGCTGGGCTTCGAAGTGCCGTTCTGGAAGTAATCCATAAGGTAGTAGTCGATATTGGGGAGTCAACAGATGCAAGGACGCAAAGCGGTGGATCCATGGACAAGGGATGAATCGGACAGCAATCTAGATCCCGCAGAGAATTCGAACGACGAAGACGGGTCCGAGTTTGTTTCGCTCGAGGAATTAGGCAGCGTCTATGCCCGAGTTCTCCAAGGCCAAGATCCAACTCCCAGCGTTGCAAAGAGTCATCGGCTTGAGGCTCAAGCCTCGATTGACTTCCATGGTAGCATCTCCATCCATGGAGAGACCGACGGTGTACCAGTGTCCCTCCCATCGATCATCGAGTCGTTGTTGTTCGTAGGGACCAGGGATGGACAAGCCGTCTCGCTCGATGAATTGAAAGTCTCCCTCAAGGAGTTTCCGGAAGCGGAGATCCTCCAAGGGCTCGAACAGTTGCAAACGAGCTTGGATGCTCAGAATAGCTCGGTTAGGCTCACCCAGGACTCCGAGGGCTATCGACTGTCTCTTACCTCAGACCTCGATGCCTTGATCGAAGAGCTCAAGTGGGGTGCGACCAAAGAGGTGGTGCTCTCCCAAGCCGCCATCGATTGCCTGTCGATTGTGGCTTACCAACCCGGGATCTCCCGAGCGGATTTGGAAGACCAACTAGGCCAAGGGGTCGGTTCAACGCTCGCCCTCCTGCAACGCCGGGAGTTGATCAAGCTCGACGAGGACGGTTTTCAAACTACCCAGCGATTCCTGGATATTGCCGGGATCGAGTCGCTCGAAGATTTACCCAAAGCAGATGATTTGTAAGGCGGACGGTCTGCCTGCCGTGTTTTCATTGGTTCTTCCACCATAAAATTTGGCGGTTTCTGTCCCCTTTGGAGTCATAATCCCAGGCCGCTGGTTAAATACTCTGAAACCGACGGATTGCCAGATTGTGGTCTCCAAGGTTTCGCGGAGCATAAACCATGGTCGACGAATCGATGAAACACGCCTTAAGGCACTGGACAATCGTCCAACCGATCGTATCTAGCTACGTGCATTCATTGGTTCGCGATTACTCGACACGGGACGATTTGATGCAAGACATCGCCATCGCGGTCCTGGAATCCTTTGACCGTTATGACCCGGCTCAACCCTTTGCGGCTTGGGCCATCGGAATCGCTCGCAATCATCTACGGCTCCACTTCCGAACGGTCCATCGAAGCCGACTGCGGTTTTCCGATTCGTTCATGGATCAGCTTTCCGAGAGCTTTTCCCAAGTCTCCCCACGCGAGCTTCATCATCTGGAGCATCTACAAACCTGCCTTGATCAACTCGATGGTCGGGCCAAGCAGCTGTGCGAAGCTCGCTATTCCGAGAACCAGAAACCAAGTCAAATTTCACAGTGGCTCGGTGGTTCCCCCAACGGGGTAGCCAAAGCGCTCCAGCGCATTCGCGAGCGGCTCAGGGAATGCATCGACCGCCAAGTGCAACTCGATGGAGGTTCTGTATGAATCCGTCCGACCTGGATCTGATCCATCGTTACCTCGACGGCGAAATCACCGAAGCTCAGATGCTTCAGTTAGAACAATCGCTCGCTCGCTCGATTGAGCTGCGACAGGAGTTTGTTCGCATTTCGATCATCGACGAAAAGCTCAACGAGCAGCTCAGCAAAACAGCTCTTTGCGATCCCACACCTACACCGACGCAGTCTCCGACACCGAGTCAGGCCGAGATTAGGTTGCCAGCGGCTCCCAGTGCAGCGACTCCCAGTGCAGCGGCGTCTTGGAGTTCGATCATCGCTATGTTGGCGTCATTGGCGCTGCTGCTGATTGCCCTTCTGATCGGTTCGAATCGCAACGAGCTGAGCGCTGCGCAAGAACTTCACAAAATCCTCAAATCGCTCGCGTTGGGTGATCGGCATTACCGAGTCGATGTCGAGCAAGCTGTCTTGCCAAACAAAAAACAGCTCCAGCAACACGACGAACGAAGACCACCGAAGCCTTCCTTGGAGGATGCAAAACTCTATGTTCGGGGCACAGATGAGTTTGTGTTGATGAGGTTCCTACAAGACGGTACGCCGTTTGTCACCGGAAGTGATGGGCAAGTCGGCTGGGCTATCGCTCCAAATGGTCCGGTCCGTGTCAGCCAGGACAAGCAGAGGTTCAATCGAGACCTTCCTGGACACGAGCACTCGATCCCTCTTTCCAATCTATCCCAAGGCTTAACACAAATCCAAAAGGCTTATCATGTTCAAATCATTCCCTCCTCGCCGGGGGATGCAGGGGACGAACAAGACGCCGTTTTGGTAGCTACCAAGAAACGAGGCGAAAGGGGCCCGAGCCGGATCGAAATCCAGTATGCATCGAACTCTGGTCGCATCGCTCAAATGCGTTTCATCGAGATGCCTTACGGACCAGAACGCCTCACGGTACGCCTAACGCTGATCGATGAACTGACTCTTCCAGAATCTTTCTTTCATCACTCTCACCACCATTCCTCGGACCACCAAGTCGTCTCGGATGACATGCCGCAACCATGAAGACACTCTTAATCGCACTCAATCGACACATGACCTCAGCTAGAGCCCTACACTGCATCTGCCTAGCAGCCGGATTAGCTTTTTCTGCCTGGACATTCCCCGATATTCTCCCCGATATTTTCAGAGCAGCAGTCGCTCAGGAGCCCAGCAAATCCAA
The DNA here is from genome assembly GCA_903837255.1 of uncultured Pirellula sp. Lineage (GTDB taxonomy): Bacteria > Planctomycetota > Planctomycetia > Pirellulales > Pirellulaceae > JBKCUI01. Next base: position 3,362 of record CAILTZ010000611.1, read on the forward strand.
ACAGGGAGCGAAACTGCGTAAGCCCTCGATGGCCGATACCATTCGAGCGAATATTTATGCGGACAATTGGTTCATGCTCTACATCAATGGAGAGCTGGCCGTCGTCGATTCGATCCAATTCATTCCTCATAACGTCATCTCGGTCGATCTGTTGCCAACCTATCCGATGACCCTCGCCGTGATGGCTCGCGACAACGCGGACCCTAAGACGGGGATGGAATACGCCAATACGAATATCGGCGACGGCGGATTCATCCTCAAGTTCGCTGACGGAACGGTTACCGATGCAAGTTGGAAAGCCAAGTCATTTTCGACAGGACCTATCGGAGCGGATACCAAAAACCCTCGCGTTGAAAACACTCCTGTTCCCGAAAATTGGTTCGCTGTCGATTTCGACGACAACACATGGCCAAACGCCAAAGAGTACTCGGAAGACGAAGTGAAACCCAAACAGCCTTACTATGACAACGACTTTCAAGGTGCCAAGTTCATCTGGTCCAACGACGTCAAACTCGACAATCTGGTCCTGTTCCGCAAGAAAGTAATATCACCTCCGGATGGTAAGGAACGGATCGACTTCTCAAATCTCAATAACATTGTTCCTGAGCAACCACCTCGTGGGGATCGTCGCGGCCCCCCGCGATAGCCAGTCGCTGCATCAGTCCTTGAATGTTGAACTTGGAGATCGCGGGTTTATGAAAAGATCTTTTCGATTGGTTAGCAATCTCTCGCTAGCGATGTCGCTGGCCGCGATTCTCATGCCCCCTGGGGTCGATGCTCAGCAACCCGCTGAGCAAAACAGAAACCCAAACCCCAACCGAAACTCCCCAAGCGCTCAGGGTGACCGGCAAGGGGGCCAGTCGGGTGGCCGTCAAGGCGACGGACAACAAGGCGGCCAGCGAACCAAACCCAAGGGAGCCGGTCCCAAAGAAGGCGGAGGAGGCAGTGGGCTTGGCGGTTACGAAAAACCCCCATCGCCTGCCAACGATGTCCCCACAAGACCCTTTGATCTAGTCCTGGGACGTCCCACCGACCGCTCGATCACCGTGCGGGTCATGCCTTTCGAGAACGGCCAAGGGCGAATTCGATACGGAGTCGACCAGTGGCCTCCGGGAGCCAGCCAACCTGCGAATCTCCAATCGACGGCTTGGACGAAATTCCAAAACGATGTCCCTGTGTCGATCGAAATTGCCGACTTAAACCCGAACACTCGGTACAGCTACACTTGGGAGTATCAAATCGAGGGAGCAACCAAG
>CAILTZ010000612.1 GCA_903837255.1 uncultured Pirellula sp.
GACCGCCGAGAAAATCGAACGGCGACTCTTCTGGAAACCCCACTCCCATCTGCCCCTGGTCGATCGCATCCTTAATATCGCCAACGGACTGTTATCTTTGAAAGAAATCGAACGACTCGGTCACTCGCGACAAGGTAGCCTTCCGGAACGGATCGGCTTTCTGATAGATGCAGTTTTGACACAAGCCGAGTCCAAGTACGCGATCAGTTCGGCCAAGACTCTGACTCCTGAACGGATCAAAGAGATCCGTCGCAAAATCATTCAAGAGCGAGTCGAACAAGCAGAACAAGCACCAGCCTCCAAGCACAAGGAGTGGGACGGCGACATGCAAGACATGTTCTTTGCCACCCAACTGTATAGTTATCCAGGTGACTACCTACAGGAAAATCCAACCTGGGAACGCCAAGCCGAAACACTCGATAAACTAGAAGAGGACGTCCTGGGAGCTAGCTACCCGACCACCCACGCACCCAAGGCTGTCCGCATCCGCTTTGATGAGCCGATCCGGTTGCCCCAAGGCAAAGAGAAAAAGCTCAGCACCGAACAACTTACTGATCAAATCCAAGATCGCATTCAAACAATGCTCGATGCACTCAATAGCCAATACCCGGATCGATTGAGGCGGAAAGAAATAGCCAAAGATCGTGTTTAAGCTCGAAGAAGTCTCCAAGTCGTTCGGCGATCAAACGGTGTTGCAACCGACATCGATCGATTTCCAAACCGGCAAATCAACGGTATTGATCGGACCGAGCGGTTGCGGCAAAAGCACCCTGCTGCGTTTGCTCGCCGGATTGCTCGCCCCCAACTCAGGTCGAGTCCTCTTCGAGGGGGTCGAGATGAATACCCGAAACATCATGCAAATGCGACATCGGATGGGTTACGTCATCCAAGACGGGGGACTCTTCCCGCATCTGACCTCTGCACAGAATGTCGGCCTGATGGCCAAGCATTTGGGTTGGTCAGACCAGCAGGTTCAAAGCCGTATCGACGAGTTGGCCGATTTGACCCGACTGCCCCGCCCTGCCCTGGACCGTTACCCAGCTCAGATCTCCGGTGGCCAGCGCCAACGTGTCGGGATCATGCGAGCCCTGATGCTCGATCCTCCGGTAATGCTCCTGGATGAACCGATGGGTGCTCTCGATCCGTTGGTTCGATACGATCTGCAAGAGGACTTGCTGAAGATCTTCCGAACCCTCAACAAGACTGCCATCACCGTTACGCACGACATGGGTGAGGCAGGTTTCTTTGGTGATCATGTGATCATGCTCGGCGAAGGTCGCATCGTCCAACAAGGCAAGCTCGATGAGATGATCTTGCATCCTGCAAATGACTTCGTAACCCGATTCGTCAATGCACAGCGATTGCCAACACTGCCCAACGCAAAGGAGCCCTCGTGAGACCTCGAATCGCATCACTGCTGGTCGGCCTATTTGGGTACTTTTTGTGCTTCTTCGGTCCACTTGGCACCCCATCGGCAGTCCTTGCCCAAGCACCCCAAGTCGGGATCGGCTCGAAGTCTTTCACCGAATCGGTCATCCTAGGTGAATTGCTTTCGCATTTGGCAAACAATGCCGGCGCACAGGCCCAGCATCGAGCCGAGCTTGGAGGCACCCAGATCCTTTGGCAAGCCCTCATCACTGGCGAAATCGACGCGTACGTCGACTACACCGGCACGATCCGCGAGGAGATCCTTGCCGATGTGGCTCGGCAAGGGACCAAGATCGAATCCGAAAGCGACATGCGAAATGCCCTGGCTGCAAAAAAAGTCGTAATGTCCAATCGTGTCGGTTTCAATAATACGTACGCACTTGGGATGCGCCGTGGGGTCGCCCAGCGATTGGGGATTACCAAAATCAGCGACCTGAAAAACCATCCCGAACTCCAATTGGGATTCAGCGATGAATTCGTCGAGCGCAAGGATGGTTGGCGTCCGCTCAAAGAGAAATACGGACTGCCCCACACGCGGATCAAAGTCATGGATCACAATCTGGCCTATCGAGGCCTAGAGAAAGACTCTATCCAAGTCGCAGACCTGTACACGACTGACCCTGAGATCAAGTACTACGATCTGGTGGCTCTCGAAGATGACCTGGCGTTCTTTCCAGTCTACTATGCGGTGGTCCTGATGCGCGATGACTTAACTAGCCGCGCCCCCAAAGTCGCCGAAGCGATTATGAAAATGCAGGGCTTGATCACCCCCGAAGAGATGTCCTCGATGTCCGCACATGTGCGTTTGGACCGCAGACAAGAAACGATTGTGGCAGGTGAGTTTCTAAACAACAAACTGAACCTGAGTCTATCGCTTCCCCAAGAAGGGCGATGGGCCGAATTCAAAAAGATCATCGAGCGTGTTTTGAACGCAACTTGGGAACACCTATTTTTGGTTCTCATCTCTCTAGGCTTGGCGATCCTGACTGCAATCCCTCTTGGAATCCTCGCCTCGCGAAACGAAGCCCTCGGCCAAACGGTCCTGGGAATCGTCGGGGTGATTCAAACGTTGCCCTCGATGGCGTTGCTGGTGTTTGTCATGCCGCTGTTTGCCCTCTTTGAGATGGGGATCGGACCAGCACCGGCCATCATGGCCTTGTTTCTCTATAGCCTGCTCCCGATCGTCCGTGGGACTTACGCAGGAATCAAGCAAATCCCGGCAGCGATCCGCGAATCTGCAGAAGTTTTGGGGCTAGATGCCAAGGCCAGACTTCGGTTGGTCGAGCTACCGCTGGCCCTGCCTTCGATTCTTTCGGGGATCAAAACCGCTGCGGTGATCAACATCGGAACGGCAACGATCGGTGCCCTCATCGGCGCTGGTGGCTATGGCTCACCGATCCTGACGGGCATCCGACTGAACGATCTTTCGCTGATTCTCCAAGGGGCTGTGCCGGCCGCAGCGCTGGCCCTGGCAGTGCAATACGGTTTTGGCCTACTGGAAAAAAAGATCGTCTCTCCAGGACTTCAAAGCTCTTAGGGAGTGAGGCTTGAAGGCAAGCCTTCGATCCATTTTCGGATCAATGCGACGGCTTGCTGATCGACGACGCTGGAGGCAAGCGGAGGCATCTGGTCTTTGCCGCGTCTAGAGATTCGCTCGAGGAGCAGGCTTTTTTCGGGGCTTCCAGGAGCCACGAGCTTGGCACCGGCTATCCCCAAGTCATGATGCCTGGGTGCCGCATCGAGGATCCCCATCTTGGCCCAAGCCGTAGGATGGCTCAGTTCCATCGCGGCGTTCCCCCCGCCGGCTGGCACGTGGCACGATGCGCAGTTGGAATGCAAATAAGCTTGGACTCGGGCCTCGAGAGACTCTTGATCGTCATAGGGATTGGCCAGCTTGGGCAAAGCAGCCGGCGAGGCGGTCAGAAGGGACGAGTCGCTCGGGGTTGGCCGCTGTTGTAACTTGGACGCTTCGATCGCAATCGGATCTTCGGGACGGTCTGCATTGGGTGCTTGAGGATTTGGTTTTGGCGAGTGAGCAAACTGCTGCGGGTTGACTTTCAAGAGCCCCATTCGCTCGAACACCAGCAATTGGTTCTCGTGATTTTCTTCGAAATCGTAAGAGCGATTGAGTTGGGAGGTTTGTAGGCCGAGCGTGTAGTTCGCAGCGCGACTGTGGCAGAGCATGCATTCGGCCCGGCTTGGATAATGCCATGTTTGCACGCGAGAGCCTCCCGCGACGTTCTCATCGAGGATCGAATAGTCGACATCATCGCCAGAGGCATCGACCAACTCGGCATCTGTCCCTTGGTCGTTCCAACGGTATGAATAGCCCACCCATTCGTTTTGTTCGCGGAGCATCAATCGGGTCTCGATCCAACGCCGCGACTGGGCGTTGCCCGCTTGCCTTTCGATCGCAAAACTCTTGATCAAAACCGTGCCGTTGGGGAACGTCCAACCGAACTGGTTTTGGAACTCGATGCGTTGATCTTGGGAGGTGTTTTCGGGGATGGCAAACGCGCGTTGCTTGTAAGCTCCATCGCTCCATAGGGGCGAGTTGACCGAGTAGGGTACGATCCCTTGGGCATAGCGATACTTAGAAACGTCCTCGAAGAGCCCGGTTTGACTCAAGAGCCTTGGGAAGCGACCTGAGGAATC
>CAILTZ010000613.1 GCA_903837255.1 uncultured Pirellula sp.
AAAGGCGCTCAATAGGCCATCTTGTAGGGACTGGAACATCGAAATTCCGCAGTTTAATGGAAGAAAAAGAATCGGTTGGGCGGGGTAATTACCCGAATTAGGAATGATACGTAGAGAGGCGTTTGGACCTTCGCGGGGAAAATCCGCAGACGGTTCCTAACCGCTAAACTCTACCTGGAGATCTCAAGTTGCCTGAGTTCCCTGGTTTGCCGGCGGCGATCCGTGGAACTTTTGACGCTTGTGGATTCTCCAAGGAATCGCTTGTCATTGTACCAACAACGCCAGCCGACGCCTCCGCAAATCGGGTAAGTCTAGCAAGGACTTCGATTTAGGACAGCCAAAGCTTCCAGTTGATAGGTTTGCAATGCCCGGTCTCCTAATTAGACTCAGACGCGGTTCGCAGGACCGATTTTTCGTTTTTCCCCAAGTTCAGGCTCTGTACGAGGTTTCTCGATGAAAACCTTTGGTTTTGGAAGTGGGTCATCTACTGGTAATCGCACCGACCGGGACAGGCAGCGCAAAAAGCAATTGCTGCGCCGTTCTGTATTGGAATCGCTTGAGACCAGAAATTTGATGACCACCGGTCCCCAGCTCGTAGGGGTCCAACCCAATGAAGGCTCGTTGATCGCATTGGCAGCCTCGTCGACCCCGACGGTTTTGCAAACCAGCCCCCGCGAATTGGTTCTTCGGTTCAACGATGGAGCTGAGCTCGATGCGAATACTCTCAGCGGGATTCAGATCAAACGCGCCGGGGCCGACGGGGTTCTCAGTGCCGCCTACCTGACGACCGACCTGGGTACCAACGGCCAAGTTGTCGTCGACTTTAGCGCCTCGCTACCTGGGCAACAAGGCAACGGGACGGAGATCTTCTTTACCAAGTCATCCAGAACCGTAGGTCCTGCTGGCAAACCCGTCAGCTACCCGATCCTGAGCGTCCAGGGTCAGCGGATCAATATCGATGTGAACATCAACCCCTCCTTCAAGACCACTGCCAACGACTTGGTCAAGGCGATGAGCGAAGACCCGGCCGTCTCGTCGCTGATCGTCACTACCTTGCTTCGAGGATTCGGCACGACCGTCATCGCCGATACGGTTCCGACCAATCAAGTTCTGCCGCTCTTGGGAGCAGGTGCAGCGCGGGCTTCGACGAACTTCAACTCGGGATTGTCGACGCTCCAAGCCGAATTCGTGTCGAGCGGCTCGGCTGCGGCTGCCAACGGTGTGCGGATCGAATTTACTTCTCGCAGCTTTGATTCTCCGGCCCCGCCGAATGTCATTGTCAGCGGCAGTACTGTCCGGATTGAACTCAATAGCAACCCTCGCGCTCAGACAACCGTTGGCGAAGTGATCGATGCGGTCAATGCATCGGCAGAAGCCCAGCGGCTGGTTGTCGCACGGCTCGTCAGCGGCGATCGATTGACCCGCATCGGCGGCAATTCGACCTCCTACTCACCTCTGATTCTCACCGGCGGTGACGATCAGCTCATCACCCCTGCCTACATCGCTCTCGGCGATACCAAGCGGGAGGTGATCATTCGGTTCGCAGAAGCCCTTCCGGATGACTCGTACTTGATCGACATCTTCGGCACCGGCCCATTTGCACTGCGAAACGTCGATGGGTTCGCCTTCAATGGCGGTGTATCGCGCAGCGTCCGCTTTGATCTGGATCTGGGTCCAACGATCCAAGCTGTTGTGCCACAACCGGTGGTCACCAGTGGCACGACCAAGCAGCAACTGCGAAACGTAATCTATGTTTATTTCAACGGGGACAAGCTCGATTCGGTCGAAGCGGTCAAGCCGGTTTATTATCAATTGGTCTACACCAACAACACCCTCAACGGTGGGGACGATATCGCCTTCCGCCCGATCGGTGTGAACTACGATGCGACCCTCAACCGAGTGGCCTTGACCTTCGAGCGAAACCTCGACGCATTGGTCAATCCATCCAATCCTTCGGCAGGACCGTTGCCACTTACGGCTCTACGGCTTCGCATCGGAAATGATAACTCGGTCAGCAACACTTCGGTAACCACCTTGGCTCCCGCGAATGATCCGGGTAGCCGTTTCGATACAGCGATGGATCTGGGCGGGGGATGGCTTGCCGGCCCTGGTGCTAAGGCCGCCATTGTCAGTTCCGAGATCAAGAACTCGACACCCTACACGCTGGATTTCCCTGGATCAAACAGCGAATCTGGCAATCGCGACAACCGCTATCAGCACCACGTGACTCGCTCGGATGCCGACGGCATCGAAGTGGTCTACTACAACTTTGCATCTCAGTTGGGAACGGCCAACGCCAGCGTCCAGCTCAACGCGATCACCGAAATCCAAAAGACGATGGCCCGCCAAGTCGTCTCGCTCTATGAAAAGTACCTCGGTGTGCGATTTGTAGAAAGTGACAACCAAGGTTTCACGATCGCCGTCGGTGACATGCAGGTGATCAACCCGCTGACGGCTCTGACCCCGGTGGCTCCAAACCAGCCAGGAGATAACATCACTTTCGCTGCCGGTCCACTTTTGGCAAACGGTAGCCAGTCGGCCGTCGTGATCGATAGCCAAGAGTTTAACACCGCTGACGATAACCTCTTCGGCTCGGAACTCTTCCGCTCGTTCATGCGCGGGATCGGAGTCTTGCTCGGGCTCGGAAACGCCGACGAGCTGCCTCAGTCGACTGTTCAAAATAGCAATCCAATCACCGATCCAAACGTCGAAAACGTCTTCCCAGGCAACGCGGATATCACCCACGGGCAGTATATCTTCCGCCCCGAAGGCAAAGACATCGACTTGTATCGTTTCGTGGTACCCGAGTCGGGTGGCTCCCTGTCGCTTCAAGCGATCGCTGAACGTCAATCGAATTCGAGTTTGCTCGACGCAAGCATTCGTCTCTACCGAAACGAGGGGAACTCTAGCCAACCGAAATGGGTCGAACTGGCCGCCAACGAAGATTACTTCAGTGAAGACCCCCGCATCTCGTTGGACTTTGTCAAACCAGGGGAATATGTCGTCGGGGTAAGTGCCAAGGGCAATACGAGCTACGATCCAACGATCGATGACTCGGGCTTGGGTGGACGCTCCGAGGGCAAGTACGACCTGAGGATCGACTTTGCTCCACCGGCTGTGTCCACGCTGACGGATGCAGATGGCAGTCCCACTCAGATCGATGGCGATGGGGATGGCAGGCCAGGTGGTGTGTTCAACTACTGGTTTGTACCAACCCGGCCAGACCGCTCTACGACGGCCACCACCGATCGCAGTTCGTACACGATTTGGGTTGACAAGACCGCCAGCGCCTCGGGCAACGGTACCCTTGCTCTACCTTACAACACAATCTCTCGTGCATTGACCGAAGCAGCTTCGGTCGCAAACGCTGACACCACAGCAACGCGTGCGATCACCGTTCGGATCTTGGGCAACTCGTCCAACCGAGCTTATGAAATCGGTTTCAATCGCCTAGGCCAAGCCATGGCTGATGGTACGACGTTCGATGTTCCCAAGAATGTCAATGTCATGATCGATGCGGGGGCCATTATCAAGATGGGGCGCTCGCGTGTGAGCGTTGGAAGCTCGACCGTGTCGGTCAACCGTAGCGGTGGTACCCTCCAGCTCTTGGGAATCCCTGACAGCAAGGTCATCGTTACCTCGATCAACGACACCACGGGTGTAGGTGTCAACCCGGATCGCACCCCTCCGGCACCTTCAGCGGGTGACTGGGGCGGACTGGATTTCCGCAACCGAATCGACGGTAGCGACGAGACCCGAACCGACAAAGAGCGAGCAGGCTTGTTCCTCAACGCCCTGTACCATGCGGATCTGCGTTACGGGGGTGGCCAAGTCATCGTCGACGGGGTATCTCAGGTCATCACACCGATCAATATCATCGACTCTCGGCCGACGATCGCCAATAGTCTCATCACGCGTAGTGCCGATGCGGCCATGAGCGCCACTCCGAACAGCTTCCGCGAAGACGACTACCGGGATCCCAAGAGCCAAGCCGCAGGGCTGTTCATTCCCGATTACGATCGTGTCGGACCGGATATTCATGGCAACTTGGTGGTCAACAACACCATCAACGGACTGTTTGTAAAGACTCGAACCGGGGCATCGCAAACCCTCGAAACGGTCACCACCGCTGCCCGCTTTGACGATATCGACATCCCTCACGTGCTTGGTGAAAACCTCGTGATAGCAGGTACCCCCGGCGGTGGCCTGCTGGATGTGGCTTCTCCACCGACGACCGTGGTCACTGCCCAGCGATCCGGCAGCGGTTCGCTTGCAGCCGGGGTCTACAACTACAGACTCGTCTATGTCGATGCCAGCGGAAACGAAAGTCTTGCATCGATTCCAACGTCATCGACCACGGTCACCCAAGGCAGTTCGATTTCCTTGGCGAACCTTCCTCCGGTCAACGCCAGCCTACCCTATGTTGGACGACGGATCTACCGCAGCGATGCCAACGGTGGTGGAACCTATCGCTTCGTCGCTCAGATCAACGCAATTGCCACGACCTTTGTCGACAACGGCACGGTCTCGGGCAATGCCCTGGTCGAACTGTCAGCCAAGATCCGGCCTCGCCTCGATGCTAGTTTGGTCATGGATCCGGGGCTCATCGTCAAGAACCGCGGATCGCGGATCGAAGTCAAAGATGGTGCGAACTTGGTCGCCGAAGGAACCGACGGTTTGCCGGTGATCATGACCAGTATCAACGACATTCGCTATGGATTTGGCGGAACGTTTGATACGGCCAGTAACAAGGGTGCTACGGCCGCAACCCCGGGGGACTGGGGCGGTCTGTACGTCGGACATGGTAGCGAAGCCTCTTTGGACTACAACCGTGTTTCCTACGGCGGTGGTACCACGCGTATCGAAGGCAATTTCGCATCGTTTAACGCGATCGAGGTTCATCAAGCGGATTTCCGTTTGGCGAATTCTCTTGTGGAGTTTAATGCTGCCGGGAACGAAGCCAACGCTGGTGATCCGGAACGGCTCGGGCGAGGAACCAACGATGCCTCGGCAATCTTTGTACGTGGCGCCCAGCCGCAGATTCTCAACAACCGAATCAGCGATAATAGCGGTGCTGCGATCAGCATCGATGTGAACGCTCTGTCGGTTCAAAAGGTCGACGACTCCGGTCGCCAAACCGGAGAGCTAGGGACCACCGGAGAGTACTTGGCCAACCAAGGTGCATTGGTACGGGGCAATCGGCTCAGTCGCAATGCGATCAACGGAATGCTAGTGCGAGGCCAAGAGCTCACTTCGCAAAGCGTCTTCGATGACACCGACATTGTCCATGTCGTTCAATCGACGATCACCTCGGATAACCTCCATACCTTCGGCGGCTTGCAGCTCAAGAGCGATGCAAACCAAAGTTTGGTTGTCAAGTTCGGGGGCGGTTCGAGCCTTGCCGGATTGAACGCAACAGGATCTCCATTGGATCATGCCAACCGCATCGGTGGTAGCATTCAAATCATGGGGCAACCCGGCTTCCCGGTCATCCTGACCTCCATCGGAGACGATTCGGTCGGGGCAGGGTTTGGGGTCGATGGACGCCCCGCCTTTGACACGGACAACAACGGAAGCAACACAACCTCCGGAGAAATTGTTCTTCCGTTCGGCCCGGAAGTCGACCGCGGAACGCTCATCGATAACGATGTCGATGTGAACCGACCAGGCTTTTTCTCGTTTGAACCCAGTCCCGGTGGCGACGGTAGCTTTGGCACCCGAGGCGGAATCACCGCCCAAGGCAACACGCAACAATTCATCGACCAATCGGTGATCTTCGCCTTCAACAACTACATTGATGTTGGGGGTGATGGAAATGCAGTTCGTCTGGCAAATACCACAATCACCCAACCACCGACCTTGGTCTCGCCCGATGTGGTCATCAGCCGAGGTACCTTTGTTGGAAACAACAGCGCCGTGGTTCGATGGACCGTCGAATCGAGATTCAAGAACGGTGTCGCCAAACTCTTTAACACGCTGACTCTCGATAGCGATTCACCGCTGGGCAATATCCGGTTCATCAACTACCTCGACGAGGACATCCTCTCGCCTAGCGATGACTTCCTGTACCTGACAGGCACCCCAGGCAACCCCGATTTCCGAGCTTACACGATCGACGATCGCGAGAGGGTCGGGTTCTCCCACGGTGGGGTTTACACGCCCGGGATCGATCTGGTCAACGCCAATTACCTTGGGTTCGCTGCAGACGAATATCGCGATCTTGCGAATGCAATCGAAGGTCCGGGAACCAATTACACTCCAGCAGGTAATATCGACCTGGTCGACCTGCCACCGATCACCGATCCTGTCCTAGGACAAATCTATGGTCTAGCCGATGTGACGACCGCACTTGCATGGCAAGTCACCCCGTCAGCCAACACCTCGCGCATGACGAGCTTCTTGGAGCTAGTTCCTACGTCCATCCAGTCGATTGCATCGCCTGGCTCGTGGGCTGGCGTTTCCACCCAAACCTATTCAAACGATCGCAATGTGGGTGTTTTGCCGGAGCGCGAGTCGTCGCTTGCCAACGCTCCTGGCGCCAATGACGATCCGAGCAAAGCTCAGTACTTGGGACAACTTGCCAACTCGATCAACAGTGGCGACGAAAACACCCGGTTGGGATTTGAGATCCAAGGTGTGATCAACAAACCGTCGGATGTCGATGTTTACAGCTTCACTGCCTTTGGTGGGACCGAAGTTTGGCTCGACATCGATAAGACCGATGCGAACCTCGATACGGTTGTGGAACTGGTCTCGGCAGACGGGGAGATCCTAGCCCTGTCGGATGACTCGTACCTCGAAGAAGTCGATAGAGCCAACAACCCTCTCTTCAGTGCTCTGCCGGGTAATGCCGTGCAGTCGCTGCGCAAGAGTTCGCCGACGATTTACCCGCAGTCCTCGCGTGGTGAGCCTCGCGATGACTACAGCACCAACGCCAAGGATGCTGGTTTGCGAGTCGTGCTACCGGGTCAAAACAGCCAAATTTCCCTTTATCACATTCGCGTTCGATCCAGCAACCAACGATCGGGCCAGCCAGCCAACACTCCGGCTCTGAGCGATTCGGCTTCGGTGGGCCAAGGACTCTCGCGAGGAGCTTACCAACTCCAAGTGCGTCTCGGGGAAAACCAAGAGTATCCCGGAACCTCGGTGGCTTATGCAGACATCCGCTTTGCATCGACAGGCTTGACCCTTCGCGGCGTGCCAAGGCATTCCCCACTCGTGGGCGAAACCGCAGAGATCAACAGCGGCAACAACAACACGTTCGTGACCGCCCAAGAGCTCGGCAACATCCTGACGACCGATCGCAAGACGATCTCTTTGGCTGGCAACATCGATTCTGCCACCGATGTAGATTGGTTTACTTTTACGATCGATTACACCCAGCTTGTCACGCCGCTTGCTGAATACCTCTCGACGATCTTCGACCTGGATTACGCCGATGGCATCGGACGTGCAGATCTCTCGATGTACTTGTTTGCTCCAACAGCCAACGGGCAGAGCGCTTCGTTGATTCGTGTTGGTCAAAACAGCAACATCCTCGATGACCGTCAAGCAGCCGTCTCGCAGGCAACCAATGCAGACCTTGGACGCGGCTCGACCGGTACGCTCGATCCTTACATCGGTCCGGTCGAGTTGCCCGCAGGGCGATATTACTTGGCGGTAACCAACCGCACCCAAGTTCCCACGGTGTTGGCAAACCGCCTGAGCAACTCTCTAGGAGCCTCCAATCTGCGGATTTTGCCAGTCTCCAGTGGCAGGTTCATCGTCGAAGACCGCGTCGGAAATGACCAGCTCAGCTCGGCCGTTCCACCCATCAGTCCGACGTTCCTCGATCTGCAATCTCGGATCGAATACTCCCTGGGTGATGTTCCCCTGTACGTCAGCGCGGCTTCTGCGCTGGGTACCCAGTACTACATCGCCAATTCCTTCACCGGTCAACTCCCCAACAATGTTGGAATCGCTCCGCCGTCGATGAGGGATACCTTCATCCGGCCCAACGGTGATTTGCGCGGGTTCCAAACCCCCAGCAACGACTTGTTCAATTACGAATTGGTCGATCCAGGGACCGCCACGACGAGAGTCCAAGGTGCCTTTGACTTCACCGTGCGAGGTCTAGATAACGCCGGGGAGCTTTCAGATACCGCCGGCCAGTTTGACTCCGAAGCCTATACGAGTATGGGCATTCGGGATCAAACGGGTACCGAAGCCGAATTCGGATTCTTGGTGGCCAATCGAAATCGCAGCTCGAACTTTGCAACGGCAAACAGAGGTGTAAGTTACTTCGATAACGTCCTGTACCGCTTCGATCCAAACACCGGTGCAGGTATCAGCGCACCGGCCCTGGACAATCAGTTCAATATCCCTGTAGCCAACGC
>CAILTZ010000614.1 GCA_903837255.1 uncultured Pirellula sp.
AAATGTTCGAGTCCATAAAAGTGCTGGTAAACATTCAAGTTGAAAACGGTCCGCAGACTTCATCAATCGATGAAATCCAAAAGCTGCCCGGTACAGTTCCAGGCTGCTGGCGACCACCATCCTAGTTGGAGGGTCTCGGCTGTCAACAAAACGGACCGAGACGTATGAGTCAATTTCTCGGCGGAAAGTTCCAATGCTTCGCACAATTAAACCTCATACCCGCAAAGTCCATGACATTGTGCCGTTAGAACCCGCACCAACGCCCCGCAGTTCCTAGGTGAATGCCGCCTGGGGAATCTTTTCCGGCGTTGACGTTTGCGTAGATTTCGGGGACATTTTCTTCCCTTGCTAGGTTTTTCGCTGCGCCCAGCTTACCCTCTGTCCGATTAGCCAAACTACTGAGGATGCGTCTATGGACCCTTACTTAAATCTGTTGGAAACCGCCAAAAGCCAAGGGCAGCTGACTGAATCGGCGGTCAAGAACATCTCCGATTGGCTCAATCAGCCCAGGTATGCCGAGTACCGCGAGGAGCTAGTGGCGCATATCGAAAGAGGGGATTGGAAGAAGCTCGACGATGCGTTTTGGACAGTGATTCCCTTTGGGACCGGTGGCAGGCGAGGGAGGATGTACCCCATCGGATCGAATGCCATCAACGACAGGACGATTGGAGAGAGTGCCCAAGGCCTAGCCGACTATGTACTTAGCCAGCCTATGTCGGGTCGTTTGTCCTGCGCGATCGCTTACGATACCCGTCATCGATCGCGTCATTTTGCAGAACTTTGCGCCTCGATCATGGTTGCCAACGGGTTTGAGGTCGTCTTCTTGGATGGCTACCGGGCCACGCCCCAACTTTCTTTTGCCGTCCGCAATTTTGGTTGTGCCTGTGGGATTATGGTGACCGCCTCGCACAATCCTCCCAGCGACAATGCGGTGAAGGTCTACTGGTCGACCGGCGGCCAAGTCCTTCCGCCTCATGATGAAAAAATCATCGATGGGGTAATGCAGGTTCAGCAGATCCGCCGAGTTGCGTTTGACCAAGCATTGGCAGAGGGAAAGATTCGGTTTGTCACCCAGGAGGTCGACGAGAAATTCCAGCAAGTCGCTTTGAAGTCCGCTTGGAAAGGTTCTCGCGATGTAAATATCGTCTACTCGCCACTTCACGGCGTGGGTGGATTCGTCGTGCCTGCACTGCTGCGGGCAGCCGGATTTACCGAAGTGCATGAATACGGGCCGCATTCGAGTCCGGATGGGGATTTTCCCAACGTACCAGGCCACGTGAGCAACCCCGAGAATCCGGCGGTCTTTGATGCGATCGTTGTGTATGCCAAGAGCATCGGCGCCGATATCGCGCTTGCGACCGACCCGGATTGCGATCGGATGGGTTGCTCGTGCCCACTGACCCTTGATCCGGCTAGTCCCTGGGCGACGCTCAACGGCAACCAGCTCGGTGTGCTGCTGACCGATTATGTGATTTCCAAGCGCAAGCAAGCAGGCGATCTGCCCAAGGATGCTTATGTGATTAAGACCTTGGTCACCAGCGAAATGATCCGTGGGGTAGCTGAGTCCAACGGTGTGCGTTGCGAGGGCAACATCCATGTGGGATTCAAATGGATTGCAGGCTTGATGGATGCTTGTGGACCGGAAGGCTTCCTGTTTGGGACCGAGGAGTCACACGGCTATTTGATCGGGACGTATGCTCGGGACAAAGACGGGGCGGCGGCATGTCTGCTGATGGCCCAGCTTGCGGCGGATCTGAAGGCTGGCGGCAAGACGTTGCACCAACGGCTCGACGAATTGATGATCGAGCATGGAGTGTACATCGAGGACTTGATCAACGTCCAGATGGAGGGAAGCCAAGGTATGTCCGACATGAAAAAGCTCATGGAGAAGCTCAGGACAACTCCTCCAGCTTCGATCGGCGGATTGCCGGTCTTAGCCGTTCGCGACTACGGGAGTCTGGTTCGCAGGACCGCTCAAGGTGCATCCGAGGCGATCGAGGCTCCCAAGAGTAACATGCTCATGCTCGAGCTAGGAAATATCGATGGCGTTCCTAGCGGCAATGCGATCGCCGTGCGGCCTTCGGGAACAGAGCCGAAGATCAAGTTCTATCTTTTCGGGCACGAGACGCTTAGCGAAAGTTCGCAAGCCAGCTTGCAGCAGGCCAAGCAGACGGTGCTCGACCGGCTTGTGGCGATGAAGAAGGACGTCAGCCGCGGGCTGTGAGCCGCATGGCGCCAGCCGCGGTTGGGCGCAAGCCCTCCGGTGAAGGGTCAAGTGTCGTGTTCCACGCTCGAACACTCAGGAAACCACTGGATATTTTGACTCACCGGACGGCTTGCGCTGCTCCGCTATCATTTGCCGATTACTAGAGAACCAAAAGATAAAAGAGCTGAGGGCTGTGTTTAGCCAATTTTTGATCTATACTGCACACAAATGAAGGCTAAATGCATGGAGTAACGATCAATGGCTAGGCAGCGACCCGTACTTTTCCCCAAACACCAAAGATTGCTCGATCAATTGGGAGAGAATTTGCACTTAGCGCGCCGACGGCGCAAGCTCACCACGACGCAGGTGGCAGAGCGTGCTGGAATCAGTCGCTCGACGCTCTACCATCTGGAAAAAGGGGATGCGAACAGTTCGCTATCGACGCTCCTTCAAGTGCTGGTGGCTTTGAAACTGGAAAACGATATTGTCAAGTTGGCTGCCGACGACGAGCTTGGCAGGAAGCTTGCGGATATCGAGTTGCTCCAAGGCCGCCGAAAACGAGGCACGGGCCCATGAGTCGAACCATCGAAGTCTATGCTGACTGGGATATACTCCCCGGGCCAATCCATGTTGGCACGCTTCACGTTGACGTGATGCGGTAGCAGACTGGAAAAAGATTGCGAGCGAATTCGGGATTCCGCGTCAGCAGCAGCATGCCTTGGCCAGAGCGTTTTCGGTATCGATCTAACCTCGAAGAGCCGATTCGAGGACCATGAGCATGGCATCGATTTCGCCGTCGGTTCCTACGCTGATTCGCAATCCGTCCCCCCAAGCTCCTGCGATCGATTGGGTGTAGTCCATGTAGCGGACGAGGATCCCTTGCGCTTTGAGCTTCTCATAGATGGGGAAAACAGGTCGATCGCTGCGGGTGGCCCACGCGAAATTCGCATGCGACTCTGTGACATCGAATCCCAGACTACGCAGCTTGTGGATCATCCTGGATCGGGTCGCGATAATTTTGGCGACGTTTTCTCTGAGCCAGGTTTGGTCGCTCATTGCTGCAGTCGCACCTGCGATGCTGATCGAATCGGTGTTGTAGGAGTCTTTTACTTTGCGCAAGAAACCGATCATCTGCGGGTGGGCGACTAGGTATCCGAAGCGTAGTGCGGCCAAGCCATAGGACTTGCTGAGTGTCCGTGTGACCATGATCCGGGGATCTTTGGCGATGAGTCCGACGGCAGTGCTCGGTGCGAAATCGACGTAAGCTTCATCGACGACGATTGGGCAATCGAGGACAGAGGCCAACCTGAGAATCGCATCGTGGTCGATCATCGTGCCGCTTGGGCTGTTGGGGTTGGGCAAAAAGACCAGTTTGAGACCATCGGATGGCTTGAAAAACTCGGGTGCCAGTTGGAAGTCTGGCGCAAAGCGGATCTCTTCAAAGCCGGCGCCTTGGATATGAGCCAGCGTTCGGTACAGGATGTAGCTCGGGAAGGGCAAGCGAAGCATTTGGCTGTGTCCGACGAAGGCCCTGGTGAGAATCGTCAGGATATCGTCGCTCCCGTTACCGCACAGGATATGATCGGGCGTGACGCCAAGAACGTCGGCAGCAACGATACGAAACGAGGTTGCCAAGGGATCCGGATAGCGTTCGAGTCGCTCGGTGGATTGGACGATCGCCTCGTGGACTTTGGGGCTTGGAGGATAAGGGTTCTCGTTGGTGTTGAGCTTGATGACCTTCGCAGCACCGGGTTGTTCACCGGGTTTGTAAGGGGCCATGCCAACGATTTCGGGACGTAGGTATTTTTGAAGGTCGCTCATGGGTTTGCGGTAGGGTTTTTATTGCATATCGGCGATGAGTTTCAAACAGATCTCTTGGACTGACCGAGGGTCTGCGTTGCGGTTCTTCTTTTTCGCTTGGCCGACCAGCGCGGCGACCGCCTTGGTGTTTCCCGCTTTGACTTTATCGATCACATCGGCGTTCTTTGCAAGGAGTTCCTTGCAAAGAGATTCCAATTCATTGGCATCGACTCGGACGATCCCCAGCGAGTCGATTGCAGCGTCGACCGTTAGGTTCGGATCCTCGAGAAGCTTGGCAAGTGCCTGCTTGGCTTGGGAGGTATCGACTTTAGCGCTCTCGATGGCTGTGAGCAACTGAGCCATGCTTTTGGGTGAAACCGGATAGAGTTCGATACCGATCGATCGATCGTTGAGTGTGCGAAGGACATCTTGGAGCATCCAGGCCGACATCCGTTTGGGATTTGCTCCTGCGGCGATGCAGTGCAGGAAGTACTCGACGACCGGTTTGCCTTGTTGGATGAGTATCTCTGCATCGGTCGATTTGAGATCATGCTCATCGATCAATTGCATTCGATAGTGTGAGGGGGTTGCTGCGGATTGTTCGTGAGCGGTTTGCTTTTGGGCATCGGTCAAGCGGACCGGGACTAGGTCTGGGCAGGGGAAGTACCGATAGTCGGCTTCCTCTTCCTTTTCGCGTTGGAGTTCGGTCTGCCCGAGCGCATCGTTCCAGCCACGGGTCTGCTTGGGAGCTTGGCCTTTGGCTAGGCCTGTGCGAAGAAACTCGGTGTATTGCCTTGCGGTCTCGAACTCGATGGCTCGTTCGACCGATCGGAAGCTATTGAGGTTCTTGACCTCGACGATCGGAGTTGCGATGAATTGTCCCTCTTTAGCGAAGTGCAAATTGACGTTCGCATCAGCGCGGAGCGAGCCTTCCTGCATGTTGCCATCGGAGATCCCCAGATAGACCATCAGCAGTCGGAGTTCAGAGAGAAAGGTTTTGGCTTCCTCGGCGCTGGACAGATCCGGTTCGGAGACGATTTCAAGCAGAGGGGTACCGGCCCGATTCAAGTCGATCTTTGAGTCAGCGCGGCCCGAGTGTTCGTCGTGCATGCTCTTGCCAGCATCCTCTTCGAGGTGGGCTCGCACGAGTCGAATCCGTTTGTAGACGTTCTGCGATTCTGGTTGGTTTACCGAGGGTGCGATTGGGATGTCGACATGGCCTGCCGAGCAGATCGGCAGATCGTACTGGCTGGTCTGATAGCCCTTGGGCAGGTCCGGGTAGAAATAGTTCTTGCGGTCCCACTTGGTGAAGTCGGCCAGTTGGGAGTTCAGGGCCGCACCTGCGCGGCAAGCCAGCTCGATGGCATGTGCATTGAGGACCGGCAAGGCACCTGGCAGGCCCAAGCAGACTGGGCAGACTTGGGAGTTTGGGGGTTGTCCAAAGCGAGTGCTGCAGCGGCAAAAGAGCTTGGTCTGGGTCTTGAGTTGCACATGGACTTCCAGGCCGATGACGATTCGATAATCAGCAGCGGAGTTGATCATGATTGAGGGGCTTGGAATGCGGCAGGAATCGTAGGTTGGTGCTCGACGCTGCGGTGATAGGCCGCCGCGATGGCAAGGAGTTTGGCTTCGCCCAGCGGAGGGGCTTGGAGCTGCATGCCGATAGGTAGTCGGTCGGAACTTTGAGCGATGGGGATCGACAGAGCCGGTACGCCTGCGAGATTGGCTCCCACGGTGAAGAGATCTTGGAGATACAGTTGGATCGGGTCGTTGATTTTTTCGCCCAGGCGAAAGGCTGGTTGTGGTGTGGTCGGTCCGAGCAGTGCATCGACTTGGGCAAATGCATCGTCGTAGTCTTGTCGGATCAGTCGCCTGACCCGGAGAGCTTGGAGGTAATAGGCATCGTAATAACCGGCGCTAAGGGCGTAGGTACCGAGGAGGATCCGCCGCCGGACTTCGGGCCCAAATCCTTCGCTTCGGGTCTGTTGGATCATGCGATCGAGGGTTGAAGCTTCTGGGCCTTTGGATCGGAACCCGTAGTGGACACCGTCGTAGCGAGCAAGATTGCTGCTGGCTTCGCAGGGAGCGATGATGTAGTAGGTTGCGATGCAGTACTTCGAGTGGGGCATCTCGATATCGACGATCTGGGCTCCGAGTTTTCGGTAGGTTTCGATCGCGTCTTTGAGGGACCGGCGGACTTGTTCGTCCAGGCCTGGGGATTCGATTTGATCGCGGATGACACCTATGCGTGTGCTTCGTATATTTTCGGTTTGGCGAACTGAGGACTGGTCAATGGTCGACAAGTAATCGGGGACCTCGTGGGGCAGGCATGTCGAGTCTCTGGGGTCGTGGCCTGCGATGGCTTGGAGGACGATTGCCAGGTCTTCGACGCTGTGGGCAAAGACACCTGCGACATCGAGGCTGCTGGCATAGGAGACAAGTCCCCAACGGCTCACGCGTCCGTAGGTAGGTTTTAGGCCACAGACACCGCAAAAGGCGGCGGGTTGTCGGATCGAGCCGCCGGTGTCGGTCCCGAGGCTTGCAGGGACCAGTCCTGCTGCGACGGCTGCTGCCGAGCCGCCGCTCGAGCCGCCGCAGGTGCGATCCGGATCCCATGGGTTATGGCTAGGTCCGAAGATGCTCGTTTCGGTCGAGCCTCCCATGGCGAACTCATCGAGATTGGTTTTTCCGAAGAGGATGGCTCCGTGTTCGTGGAGTTTTTCAATGACGTGTGCATCGTACGGAGAATGGAAATCTCGCAGCATCCTCGACCCGCAGGTGGTCGTCCCGGATTTGGTGCAGAGATTGTCTTTGACGGCGATGGGGATGCCGGCCAGGGCCGGTAGCGATCGGCCTAGTGCGAATTGCTGATCCCAGTGGTCGGCTTGTGCCAAAGCCCGATCGGCATCGATCGAGACGATTGCATTGATTGAGGGATTGAAGCGTTGGACGCTGTCGAGATGGGTTTCGATCAGTCGACGCGAGGTCAGCGCGCCGGATCGAAGTTGCTTGCCCAGCGCGGTCAATGAGAGAGTCTGTGGAGTGATGTTCATGCCCAAGAGGATTTTTAGAATAGCTCGCGAATTTCGCGAAAACCGAAGTCTACCAGGGGGAAGGGTCGGCCGGCCGGGCCTGGTAGATGTTGATCGAGCGATAGTCCTAGCGAATGGA
Organism: uncultured Pirellula sp.; assembly: GCA_903837255.1. Taxonomy (GTDB): domain Bacteria; phylum Planctomycetota; class Planctomycetia; order Pirellulales; family Pirellulaceae; genus JBKCUI01. Next base: position 7,178 of record CAILTZ010000614.1, read on the forward strand.
AAATCGTAGCGATCACTTCGGGGGGTTCGGTGGGACGATCAGCAGGAACAGCACCGATCGGATCGCTGGCTCCGACGACACGGCCTCCTTGGACGCCACCTCCTGCGAATCCGACTGTAAAGCAACCGGGCCAGTGATCCCGTCCACCGGCTGGATTGACTTTCGGAGTTCGGCCAAACTCAGCGACATTGCAAACCAGGGTA
>CAILTZ010000615.1 GCA_903837255.1 uncultured Pirellula sp.
AACAATCCGGTCCTGATCGGCGAACCAGGGGTCGGAAAGACTGCGATTGCCGAAGGCTTAGCCCAGCGAATTGTCCAAGGTGACGTGCCGCAATCGCTCAAGAACCGACGTGTGATCGCCTTGGATATGGGTGGACTGGTCGCAGGCACCAAGTTCCGAGGTGAATTCGAGGAGCGGCTCAAGGCGGTGATCCGCGAAGTCAAAGACGCCGAAGGAGAGGTTATCCTCTTTATCGATGAACTTCATACCGTCATCGGAGCCGGATCGGCCGAAGGGTCCAGCGACGCGGCGCAGCTGCTCAAGCCAGAGCTCGCACGCGGACAACTTCGCTGCATCGGTGCAACCACCCTGGATGAATACCGCAAACACATCGAAAAAGACGCGGCCCTCGAACGGCGTTTCCAACCGGTCTACGTCGGTGAACCGAGCGTCGAAGACACCATCTCGATTTTGCGCGGCCTGAAGCCTCGCTACGAGACCCACCATGGAGTCAAGATCCGAGACGCTGCCTTGGTTGAAGCCGCCAAGTTATCGCATCGCTACATCGCCGACCGCTTCTTGCCCGACAAAGCCATCGACTTAGTCGACGAAGCCGCTGCAAGACTAGCCATGGAACGAGATAGCGTTCCTACCGAAATCGATTCGCTTCAACGACGACTGCGCCAGCTAGAACTCGCCCAACGCCAACTCAAAGAAGAAACCGATGAGAGCACCGAACAAGCCCTCGAGGAAATCGAAACCGAGATGGCCAACGTGCGAAAACAAGTCGCGAGCTTGCGCGAACAATGGGAAGCCGAAAAGATGGGCCTCTCCGATGTCAAATCAGTCCGCAAATCGCTCGATCAAGCCGAGGCCGATTACCGAAATTTAGAGAACTCCATCAAGGACAAACAGTCCTCGGGCTTGGCCGTCAACGAATCGGATTATCAAAAACTCTACGAGCTGGACCAATCGCGAAGAAAACTGCGCGAACAACTCGAACAAGAGGACACCTCGAGCGAAAAAGAAGAAGAGCATCCAAAACTGCTTCGTACCGAAGTGACCGCCGAGGAAATCGCGCAGGTCGTCAGCTCCTGGACCGGCGTGCCTGTGACTCGAATGCTCGAAACCGAACGCGCCAAACTGCTGGTCATGGAGGAAAGACTGCACCTGAGAGTCATCGGCCAAGACCAAGCCGTTGAAGCGATCAGCAATGCCGTGCGCCGAAGTCGCAGTGGACTGGGCGATGCCAACCGCCCGATCGGCTCGTTCCTGTTCCTCGGTCCCACAGGGGTCGGAAAAACCGAACTATGCAAGGCCTTGGCCGAAGTCATGTTCGACGACCAAGCAGCCATGGTCCGCATCGATATGAGCGAGTTCATGGAACGCCACACCGTCAGCCGGCTCGTAGGTGCCCCTCCAGGATACGTCGGTTACGAAGAGGGAGGTCAACTGACCGAGGCAGTCCGCAGGCGTCCCTACAGCGTCGTACTGCTAGATGAAATCGAAAAAGCTCACAACGATGTCTTCAACATCCTCCTGCAAGTTCTCGACGACGGACGATTGACCGACGGACAGAACCGGACCGTCAACTTTTCCAACACCATCATCGTCATGACCAGCAACGTCGGAAGCCAGATGATCCAGCGTGTGGCCGACGAAGGTGGAGATGCCCAGGAGATGCAAAAAGCCGTCACCGATTCGCTCAAGTCCAAGTTCCTGCCAGAGTTTTTAAACCGTATCGACGAGACGATTGTCTTTGAACCGCTCAAGCGCGAACAGATCCACAAGATCGTCAACCTGCAGCTTAAACATCTGGAAAAGCAACTCGCCGAATCCCATTTCAAGCTCACCGTCAGCGAACAGGCCATCAACGCGATTGCCAGCGAAGGCTACGATCCTGTGTATGGGGCTAGACCCCTCAAGAGGGTCATCCAGCGACGACTCCAAAACGCAATCGCCACCGAGATGCTCAAAAGAGATGCTCATGAGGGGGGAAGCATCCACGTCGACTATGACGACGAGAGCTATCTGATCAAGGTGGTAGATAGCTGATGCGGGTCACGGCTAGCTCTCAAGCTTGCTCTGGGCTTGCTTGCTCTGGGCTTGCCTGCTCTGGGCTTGCCTGCTCTGGGCTTGCCTGCCCTGGGCTTTGCGGATCGATGCTGAAGACCGATACGGATTTGACGATCGAGTAATCGTCCGGGAATGTGTGGAAGGCTTGGATCAGCAGCTGCCGTTCTCGGGCCTCCATGTGCACAAAGCTGATGGCACCAAAGGGAATCCGTCCGCTGGAGTCGAATGCGTGGATCAATTCGTCTTGGGACGAGCAGTTCTTGAGCTGATTTTGCAACATCCAGAACATCTCTGCGGAGACTTGCTCGAGCTCAAATTCCGAGCGGTATCGCAGGCCCCTTTTGCCTCGGATCTCCTCGACGTATCGGCCTCGCAGCAGCATCGACATGAGTTTGCGCTGCTGGGGGAGTGTCTGTTGAAGCGACCCGACGACTTCCGAAAGCGTCGCGCCGCGACTGCCTGTGAAGCTAACCAAATGCCCATCGCTGGTGATGTCGATCCTAGCCCGATAGTTGCTTCGTGAAATCGTACGCGTTTTGTACGTTTGCAAAAGCTCCGGATGGACCGATCTTCCAAATACGCTCAAGACATGTTCTGCAACCGTAGGACGGATCGATAGCACGGGTAGGGTCTTTTTGTTGCTTGGGAATAGTGCGGCGTTTCTAGACAAGTGACGCGGATTATAACGATTGCAACGACTAGCAAACTAGGTCAACTTTGCGTGTTCCTAAACTCTTGCATAATTGATGGAAATCGCCCAACCCGGTGTTGACAAACGACATTCTTGACCCACGCTAGCTTCGAACGTCCCTTTGGGAGGAATTCCAGTAGGAGCAATTCCAAAAACACAGACCAAGGTCATTTGCTTATTATGCATATCGTGATGGCATCCTCTGAAGCAATTCCGTTTGCGAAAACCGGAGGCCTTGCTGACGTCGCCGGTACCTTGCCAGTCGAATTGTGCAAACTAGGACACGACTGTTCGGTTTTTCTCCCAGCCTATCAGACTGCCAAACAGTACGCCTACGAGCGACCCGAGGTTCAAGTCGACGAGTCGGTCGCATCGCTGGTCGTCGACTTGGCAGGCTACCCTGTCCATGCCTGGATCCATCGAGTCAAACTACCGAACTGTCCGGTCAATTTCTACCTAGTCGACCAGCCGATGTTCTACGACCGACATGGACTCTACGGCGACTCCCATGGAACCTTCGGCGACAACTGCGCTCGCTACTGCTTTTTCTCTCGTGCGGTGGTCGAAGCCATTGAGCGTCTGGCGATCCCGATCGATATCATCCACTGCCATGACTGGCAAACAGGACTGATCCCAGCTTACCATCGCACCCAAACCAACCAGCACTCTTGGTACCGTCAAAGCGCTTCGGTGATGACCATCCATAATATGGCTTACCAAGGCCGCTTCTGGGGACCCGACATGGTCCTGACCGGCCTGGACCATGGCCTTTTCCAATGGGAATGGATGGAGTACTACGGGGATTTGAATCTGCTCAAAACAGGCATCGCGTTTGCCGACGCCCTGACAACCGTCAGCCCAACGTATGCCCGAGAAATCCAATCGCATCCGCAAGGCTGTGGGCTCGAAGGCCTCTTGAGCTCACGCAGTGATCGGCTCTTTGGGATCGTCAACGGAATCGACGACTCTGTCTGGAATCCTCAGACCGATTCAAACCTAGCGGCTCATTTCAATAAAAACACATGGCGGGAGGGAAAAGCCGCCTGCAAACGTTCTCTGCAGGAATCGCTCGGGCTCCCCATCCGAGCGGATGTTCCTCTGATCGGCATCGTCGGCCGATTGGCAGACCAAAAAGGCTGGGACTTGATCGTCCAACTGATGCGATGGTGGATCGAACATCGGGAAGTGCAATGGGCGATTCTCGGAAATGGTGAACAACGCTACGCAGACATGCTGTTCCAATTGGCGATGCAAAGACCCGACCGAGTTTCACTCCAAACGACCTTCTCTGATCCTCTTGCCCACCGCATCGAAGCCGCCGCGGATATCTTCCTGATGCCCAGCCTCTACGAGCCATGCGGCCTAAACCAACTTTATAGCCTTCGTTATGGAGCCATTCCCGTCGTTCGATCCACCGGCGGGCTGGCCGATACGGTCTGCGATGCTACCGCCGAACATATCGAACAAGGTATCGCGACCGGTTTTGCATTCGAGGATTACACCCCCGAGGCCCTTGCTAATGCCACAATCAGAGCCTTGGAAATCTATTCCCACTGGCCAGGGATTTGGAGTAAAATCGTCGAGACTGGGATGAATCAAGATTGGTCATGGACCAAAAGTGCCGCAGCCATGCTCGATGTCTATGAGCGAGCAAGGCAGTTTGCCAGAATCGATCAGAGACTCCGCCCCTGAGCAACCCGCACTGGCCGAAGCCTCCCTCTTCTGCTGACTTTGCATACCGCTCGATGCACAGAAACAACGAGGGCTTTTCTATGAACGAAACGCGGTACGATTGGCTCAGTGACCGATGGGTCATCTTCGCCCCCAACCGCTTGCTCCGGCCCGACAACTACCGAGAACATAAAAGCTATCCCATAGCCTCTGATGATTCTCATGACACAAACGACCAGCAGTGCCCTTTTTGCCCCGGATCGGAAGATGAAACGCCCGAAGCGATGCTCGTCCTGCGAACCAACCCGAAAACCCCTTGGTCGGTCCGCGTCGTGCCCAACAAATTCCCTGCGATCCAGCGGCTAAGCGACCCGGTCCCTTGCCGCGATGGGCTAAATCAAGTCGCAGCCAGCACTGCAGCCAGCACTGAGGATGCGCTTTTCATGCGCAAACAAGCCCGAGGGGGGCACGAGGTGATCATCGAGGCACCAACACATGTCCAGAGCATCACGCAATTGCCCGCCGACCATGCGACGCTGATCTTTGAGGCCTACCAACAGCGACTCCTGCACTGGAGAAGCGTCCACGCAATGCGCTACGCCGTAGTCTTCAAGAACAACGGTGCCGACGCAGGTGCCTCTCTGGTCCACTCCCACAGCCAACTGATCTGTACCGATTTTCTACCAAGCGATGTACTCAAAACCCAACGCAGATCGCTGGAATATCTCCAATCCCACGGCAGATGCTATCTTTGCGATGTCCTGGAAAAAGAACTTCAAGCCGCCCAACGCATCGTCGCCCAGACCGAATCGTTTGTCGCCTTCTGCCCATTTGCATCCAGGCTTCCCTACAGCGTTTCGATCCTCCCGAAACGCCATCAAGCCGCCTTCGAAGAATGCTCCCCAAAAGAGCTTGCAGAATTCACCCGCTTGGTACAACACACCCTCAAGGCAATCGAAATCGAACACCCCTGGGCGGCTTATAACTACGTCATGCAAACCGCACCGCTGGATGCTCACAATCCAGCCGCATTCCATTGGCGGCTCAAGATCCTGCCCAGACTCATCAAGGTCGCAGGATTCGAATGGAGCTCGGATTGCTACATCAACACGGTCCTCCCCGAACAGGCCGCAGAGGCTCTTGGCCGCCATATCTGCTGCATGCCACACAATGCCAAAGCGAGCCTACCTCAAACGCACCACGCCTAGCCAATCACTACCCCGATGGTGCCTCGTGCGGCACCGATGATGCCTCATGCGGCACCGAGAAACCGCTCGCCGTTGAAGTGGCTCAAATGCTTTTCACCACTCCCGGGCAGTCTTCTTGGCGAATCCCCCGAAGGGGTGTATAACAGGGCAACTTATCGACATGTTACCTCCAAAATATTGCTCGTCGGAAAGGCCATGCGATGGCGGAATCCAAGAAAAAACCGGATGCGGTTTCCAAAGTTGAAAATGTCTTTGACCTAGATCTGCTCCGTAGACTCGTCGAACTCATGAAGGAACACAACCTCAGCGAACTCGACCTCCAACAAGACGACCAGAGTATTCGACTCTGTGGCTCGGCACCCTCCGCAGCAGCCTACCCCGGATCAGCCTACGCCATGGCCCCTGCCGCACTGCAGCCTGCCGCACTGCAACCTGCAGCCTTGGCCCCAAGCCCATCGGCAGGCTCAGCCCCCGATTCCGATGGAGCTCACATCACCATCATCAAGTCCCCGATGGTCGGCACCTTTTACTCCAAACCCAACCCAACCACCAAGGACTTCGTCGAAGTCGGCTCAACGGTCCACAACGACACGGTCGTTTGCATCATCGAAGCCATGAAGGTCTTCAACGAAATCCCCGCCGAAATCCGCGGCAAAGTCGTCCAAGTCCTCGTGCGGAACGAAGAAGCCGTCGACGTGGGCAAGCCACTCTTTAAGATCGATACCCGAGGCTAAAGCTCTCTATGTTCAGTCGCGTACTTGTCGCCAACCGTGGCGAAATCGCTCTGCGCGTAATCCGCGCCTGCAAAGAACTCGGTATCGAAACCGTCGCAATCTTCAGCGAAGCCGATCGAGGCTCCCAATACCTCGAACTGGCCGACCAAGCCTTCTGCGTCGGATCGGCCAAGTCGATGGATAGCTACCTGCGCATCGACCGTGTCATCGCCGCTGCCGAACTGGGCAAGGCCGATGCGATCCACCCAGGCTACGGATTCCTCGCCGAAAACTCCCACTTCAACGAAGTCTGCCGCAGCTGCAACTTCGAATTCATCGGCCCAAGCCCCGAAGCGATGGAAAAACTCGGTGACAAAAACACCGCCCGAGAAATGGCCATCGCCGCCGGTGTACCTGTCGTCCCCGGCAGCGACGGCCTGATCGAAAGCGAAGAAGACGCGATCAGTTCAGCCCGCAAAATCGGCTTCCCCGTCCTGATCAAAGCCACCGCAGGTGGTGGAGGAAAAGGAATGCGCGTCGCCCTCGACGAAGCCTCTTTGCAAAACGCTGTCGCCCAAGCCCAAACAGAAGCCAAAGCAGCCTTCGGTAACCCCGGCGTCTATCTCGAACGCTACATCGATCGCCCTCGGCACGTCGAAGTCCAAATCATCGCCGACCAACACGGCAACGTCGTTCATCTCCACGAGCGCGATTGCTCGGTCCAACGTCGCCATCAAAAACTCATCGAAGAAAGCCCATCGCCTCGACTCCCCGAGTCGACCCGAAAAGCCATGTGCGATGCTGCCGTGCGGATGGTCAAACAAGCCAATTACTACAACGCCGCAACCGTCGAATTCATCGTCGACCAACAAGACAACTTCTACTTCATCGAAGTCAACGCGAGAATCCAGGTCGAACACCCCGTGAGCGAAATGGTCTCGGGCATCGACCTGATCAAAACCCAAATCCTCGTCGCCTCAGGCCAAAAACTCGGATTCAAACAAAGCGACATCAAGCCCCGAGGCGCAGCGATCGAATGCCGGATCAACGCCGAAGACCCCGATCGCAATTTCCAACCGTGTCCCGGAAAAATCCATTCCATGTATCTGCCCGGCGGCTTTGGCGTGCGAGTCGATTCGCATGCCCATGCCGGATACACCGTCCCGCCACACTACGATTCGATGATCGCTAAAATCATCGTCCATCGCGAAACCCGCGAAGAAGCCATAGCGACCATGCAGCGAGCCCTGAGCGAACTGCGCATCAGCGGCATCAAAACCACCGCCGGCTTCCATAAAACAGTCCTGGCGCAATCGGAGTTTGTCCAAGGAACCGTCGATACCAAATGGGTCGAACGAGTCCTGCTCCCCAGGCTTCAAAACAAGTAGCCGCCCCCTGATGGAAAGCTCAGGCGACCTATTGCTGTGCTTGGCAGTCGCCCTGGTCGCTTGGCTCTACTCGAGCGTTGGACATGCCGGTGCCTCTGGATACATCGCCGTGATGACCCTGGCGGGTCTTGCCCCTGAACGCATCAAACCCCTGGC
>CAILTZ010000616.1 GCA_903837255.1 uncultured Pirellula sp.
CAAAGGGCGACTAACCGTGCAACGCGATTTCGAAGGCATGGCTTTCGATTTACCAATAGCAACCAAAGTAATTTCGAAATACGAAGACCTTGACATCAAGTTTGTCAACAAGGAAACTTGGACCGTCGAATTGAAGCGAGCAGAAGTCCCTGAGGAAGAGTTTTTCCTGCCTTATTACGGATTTCCAGAGCCTCAATTCGAGCGCAGTTTTTTCGAGAAATGGGGTTGGTGGTTGATTGTCGGGATCCTATTTCTTGCGACTGGTTGCTGGCTCACCATACGGCGAGCACGATGACCTTTAAATTCGTTAGGAAGAGATCAGTAAGTAATCGGATGCGTTAGTGACGCAGCCGTGTGAGATGATGGGCATTCATCATTGGGGCGCGTGATGCTCAGGCAGCCTGAACGGGGTAAAAAATTCGACTGGAGAGCATCCGTTCACATCCTATACATTGGATTTTTGGTGCTGTTCGTCGGATCGCTTGCTGGTTGGTTGTGGACCCCGTTTGCCGCAGGCTTCGCACGGGCCTGGATAACTCATCCCATTTGTTGTGTGCTCAACTCGCTGCAGTATGCAATCCTGGCGATGCTCGCTTGGTCAACAAGATCAACCCCATACTGGTTTCGATGTGGTCTTTTTGTGGCGGCAGCTGTTGGTGTCGAGTGGTTGTTTTCCCTCGCGTTCCCATTCCTCTGGATTGCCACAAATCCTGTGCAATTCATTTCCGAGACCGACATCGCGCAGTGGGCTTGTATCCTCCCAACATTCGTTTTCTCTGGAATACTGTACGCTTGTTTCTTTTTGCTCGTTCCACGTTGGAATAAAAAGGGAGTTTTGCGTTTTTGCAACTCTGTGTCAGGATTGATTGTCCTGTCCGGTTTGTGGCTGATCGGTCATTGGATCAAGGATTCGGTACCCCCCCAGTCTCTTGGCTTCAACGCCATGCTCGTTCAACCCCACAGCAAGGATCTACAGTCAGACGATTCCGGCCTTTGCAACGCATTATTGGAACGGTCGATTGCGGAGGTACGCCAACTGCCTCAACTGGACCTGATTGTTTGGCCTGAGGCGTCGTTCCAGCCAGTTATTCGGGACACCTTGACTCGGTCAGAGCCTGATACCACGCCCAGAACAAAAAACTGTGGTTTTCTGGAAGTAGCCGACGAAGTTGCTGATCACGCGAATTTTCTTGGTGGCGTTGTGTTGCTAGATCGCGTGAAGACAGTCAAGTATGGGTTATCCGTTCCGGAAGTGCGTAAGACGAATTGCGCGTGCTTGGTTACCAAAGTTGGACTGATTCAAGTCCATGAGAAATTGTCGCTTGTTCCAATTCGCGAGTCGGATTCATCGTTTTTGAGCAATCCGATCATCCAACAGTTTTTGGGATTACCAGAGTCTGCGAAACTGACACCTGGTACTAATTTCGAGGTCATGAGCTTTACCGACTCGGCGGGTAAGACGCGCAAAATTGCGGTTTCTATTTGCTATGAATCGTGGCAGCCCTGGTTACCACAGTACCATTCGAATGAAAAATTGGACGCAATCTGCCATCTGGTGTACGATGGAGATTTCGCCGACTATCCCGTTTACGTTGATAGAATGCTTGCGACGATTCGCATGCGAGCCATCGAAACGCGCACGTGGCAACTTGTCTGTTCCACTTGGTCAGGTTCTGCGGTGATCGATCCTCGCGGTAACATCGTCAAGCGATTAGGTCCCGTGCAAGGAGTTTTGCGAACTGACTCATTTTGATTTTGCGATACGATTGGGTACATTCGGTATTCATGAAGCGTTGGAGTGAAGGAGAAGTCGTATGAGGTCTACTTGCAAAGTTGGTTTCACGATCGTTGAATTGCTAGTCGTCATGGCGATTCTTGGCGTCCTTGTTGGTCTCCTGCTTCCAGCCGTTCAGTCGGCGCGCGAGGCGGCGAGGCGGATGCAGTGCCAAAACAATCTGAGGCAAATCGGTTTGGCGTTGCATGCGTATGAGTCTGCGCACAAGTGGTTGCCGCCGAGCATGATTTGGGACGGCAAAGGTGAGTCGCAAGGAGGAGGGATACTGCCGATTGGCACCATCGATCATGTGGCGCTCGGGACAGATCCGTCTTTGGATCGATTGAAAGTGAACTGGGCGATTATGTTGTTGCCGTATCTTGAACAGCAGAGTCTGTACAACTCCTTTCGCCAGGATCACACGATCGACCATGTGGTCAACAAACCCTTCCGTACCGTGGCGATCTCCACGCTGAAATGCCCAAGCGACGGGTTCAATGACGTTCCCTTCGAACGCGCAGGATTAACTGGGACGAACGGACATACCTACGCTCGCGGAAACTACGGCTTCAATATGGGAGTCAATCGTGCTTGTATCAGTACAGCAGGCAATTGCCCGCTTGGTTTCGAAGCCGACACCAACGATTTGCAACGTACCGCGAGCAAGGTATGGGGGAGCGGTATCGGGGGGTTCAATGTCTCGTTTCGACTGAGTTCGTTTCCGAGCGGGCTTTCGAACATCGTTGCGATCGACGAAATCCGCGCCGGCATCTCGCCGATCGATTCCCGAGGGGTTTGGGGACTTGGGATGGCAGGGTCCAGCATCACTGCCGCGCACCCGGGCGGGCCCAATTCCTACGATGTCGGCGATGGCATTACGGCGTGTGGAACGTTGACCCTCACGATCAGCGAATCGAAACTGAAAAGAATGGGGATGCCGTGCATCCTTTCCCCGATCCAAAGCAATTTTGCCGCGACCGCTCGCAGTCAACACCCAGGACTTGTGAATATCTTGAGGTTGGACGGTTCCGTGGATACGATCGCAGACCAAGTCGAATCGATCGTGTGGCTGTCACTCCACTCCCGCGATCCAGATCTTGCTCGGCAATTGCCCTAGCCCCTTGTCAATCGCTAGTCGTGGCTTAGCAACTCATTTGCCATCAACACAGGGTCTGTCCCTTGGTGAAGCTATTTTTTTGCAGGCTCCGGAGTTTGCACTAATATCGTGATCGGCTGACTCGGAAGCGCTGCGGCGCTGCAGAACATTCTGGAAAAAGGCGTTCGAGAACTCGGCAGGCCGCTGGGCGGCCAGAGAGTGGATTGTAGTGAGTTGAAAGTGGAATCGAACCACCGCATCGAGCGCTCGGTCTTCGCTTTTGTTGGACTCCAGACACCGAAGCTGCTGGAAAAAACCCGGGGACTGACCCTGGTTTTTTTTAAGAATGACGCTTTGCATTAGGGTTGACAGGCATGGATCATGCTAGTGTCCCTAACGATCCGCTCGGCCTTTTTCTATCTTGCCTGATCCATCTGCTCACAAACCTGTCGCTAGCGTCGTTTGGTTCAAACGGGATTTCCGTATCCAGGACCACGCTCCGCTTAAGCTCGCCTGCTCCCATGGCACCCTCGTGCCAGTGTGGATCGTTGAACCCGATTGGTGGCTCGCCCCCGATATGGATCAATCCCACTTCCGCTTCGCCCTCCAAGCCGCCTTGCAACTGCGCCGGAATCTCCAAACCCTCGGTGGTGACCTGCTGGTCCGTATCGGGCCTGCGATCGATGTCCTCGAAGATCTCGCAACTCAATTCTCCCTCCGCGAACTGCTCAGCCACGAAGAAACCGGCAACCTCTGGTCTTTTCGCCGCGACCAACAAGTCCGCCGCTGGTGCCGCTCCAAAAATATCCCTTGGCACGAATTCCGCCAAGACGGTGTGGTCCGACGTCTGCCTACCCGAGATATCTGGGCCACTCACTGGAACCAATGGGCAAACAACCCCATCTCCACACCTCCCACTGCAATCACCCTGCCCGAGCCACTGCAATCCCCCGACGCTCGACTCGGCATCGATGCTTCTTGGCACCAAGTCGATGAGTTCGCTAAAACCGTTCATTCGCTCAATGCTCCTACCGCGGATCTTCAAACCGGCGGTGAAGCGAATGCCCATGATCTGCTCGAATCGTTCCTAAACCAACGAGGGGCTCGATACCGTAGCGAAATGTCCAGCCCCATAAGCGCCCAGCAGAGCTGCTCGAGACTCAGCCCCTACCTGGCTTGGGGATGCATCAACGTCAGACAAGTCTACCAGCGACTCGGCGAGGCTCCCGTTGTCTCCCCCTGGGGCGCTTCGATAAACTCCTTTCGGTCTCGCTTAGCCTGGCACTGCCATTTCATGCAAAAACTCGAAGACCAGCCGCAACTGGAATTTGAAAACCTTTGCAGCGCCTACGATGGTCTGCGTGAAAACGAATTCTCGGACGAACGCTTCGAGGCCTGGTGCCAAGGCCAAACAGGCTACCCGATGATCGACGCATGCATGCGCTATCTGCACCACAACCGTTGGATCAACTTTCGCATGCGCGCGATGCTCGTCTCCTTTGCCGCCTACGATCTGTGGCTCCATTGGCGGAAACCTGCCGAGTTCCTCGCCCGAAACTTCCTGGACTATGAACCCGGGATCCATTACCCCCAAGTCCAAATGCAATCAGGAGTCACCGGGATCAATACCATCCGGATCTACTCCCCTGAAAAACAGGGCAAAGACCAAGACCCCCAAGGCCTCTTCGTTCGCAAGTACCTGCCGGAACTTGGCCAAGTTCCCATCGAACTGCTCTGGACCCCGTGGAAGATGAGCTTGGATGACCAATCTCGATACGGTTGCAAGCTAGGCAAAGATTATCCCAAGCCGATCGTCGACCATGCCCAAGCGATTCGGCACGCCAAGGACCGCATCTACGCGATCCGAGGGACAAGCCAGGCGCAAGCCAGTGCTGCACAGGTGGCTATCAAGCACGCGAGTCGCAAGCGACGCGACCCTTTGCCGACACAACCAAGTTCGCCCTCGAAATCCCGTGCGAAATCCAATCGCAAAAACAACATCCACCAACCTCTGCTACCGGGCTTTGACGACGACTCTACTCCCCCCGATGCCTGAGCCTTTCTTGAACTTCTTCAGCCAATTCACGAAGTTCATGCGCTCGAAAATCACTCCGATTTTGGCGAGATACTTCCGAGCGAAATCCACCAACGCGACAGCCACCGTGGGATATAATACTGGCCCACTAGGGAATTGACCCGTCGCCCTCCTGCCTACCGAATGCACCGACCCCACCGCCCCTGCAAAACCTATGTCATCACCATTGCCCTACCGCATCTGCATCGCCTGTCTTTTGGTCCTCGGGATTTCTACCCAAGTTGTCTTCTCGCAGTCCACTGATAGCGATCCGGCAACACCAAGAGACATCTCGTTCAACCGAGATGTTCGCCCCATCCTGGCTGCAACCTGCTTCCGTTGCCACGGCCAAGATGCCGGCCACCGCGAAGCCGACCTGAGGTTGGATGTTGCCAAAGACGCAACGGCCAAACGGGACTCAGGCACAGCCATCGTCCCAAACCACCCCGACCAAAGCCTCCTCTGGCAGAGGATCCATTCCAACGAGCCAGACAAAGTCATGCCACCGCCGAACGCTCCTCGGCAACTCTCCGATCAAGAAAAACAAACGCTTGAAAGGTGGATTGCCCAAGGTGCACTCTACGAGAGCCACTGGGCACTAGAACCAATCCGACCATCCGCAGCACACGACACCTCTGGCATCAAGGCGAACTCAAACAACCCTCCACCGCGGGTCTGGATCGATCGAGCCCTCGAGCAACAAGCCCCCGAAACTCAGCTTGAAATGCTCGGACCAGCCGACCCGAGAACCCTCGCCCGTCGGTTGGCATTCACCCTGACGGGACTGCCTCCAAGCATCGAAGATGTCGATCGCTTTGCCCAAGACCCATCGCCCCAAGCTTACGAGAAACTCGTCGATCAGTACCTCGACTCCCCTCATTACGGTGAAGAGATGGCGCGGCATTGGCTCGATGTGGCCCGTTACGGAGACACCCACGGACTGCACCTGGACAACGACCGTCTGATTTGGCCCTATCGCGATTGGGTTGTCGGTGCCTTCAACGCCAACATGCCCTTCGATGAATTCACCATCGAACAACTCGCCGGCGATCTGCTCGAAAACCCGACCCAATCGCAACTTGTAGCCACCGGCTTTAACCGCTGCAACGTTACGACCGCCGAAGGTGGAGCGATCAACGACGAGTTCCTCTTCCGCTACGCAGTCGATCGCACCAGCACGACGATCCAAGCGTTCCTGGGACTCACCGGCGGCTGCGCTGTGTGCCACGACCACAAATACG
>CAILTZ010000617.1 GCA_903837255.1 uncultured Pirellula sp.
ATCCTGCTTGGGCCGAGCTCAATGGACGTTCGCACTCTACCAATCCCACTCGTCGCGATGTAGCAACCGTGCCCTCTGCCCCGCTCGACCACTTTGGTATCTCCCGCTACGACTCGAATCGAACACTCTCGAGCGGCTCTGCCGACCGAGCGGGCCAGTTCATGAAGCTCAGCCATAGGGAATCCCTCTTCGAGGATCCAGGCGGTCGTCAGAGCCACTGGCTCGGCACCTTGGACAGCCAGATCATTGACGGTCCCGTAGACGCTCAAAGAGCCGATATCCCCACCTGGAAATCTCAGAGGTTGCACCACGAACGCGTCGGTGCTGACGGCCAAGCGATCGTCGGCATTCCAATCCAGCACCGCGCTATCGGATCGAGCCGAGAGTTCCGGGCTCGGGTAGTGTTTGGCAAAGACCTCTTCAAAGAGTTTTGCAGACAGCCTTCCACCCGCCCCATGCGACAAGGTGATGGTCTCGGCAGAGGTTTTCGAAACCGGACAGGACCAATCGCCGAGGGTCATGCTGGCCCCTCGATGCTTGGGTTCTTGTCGGACCAAAGAGCTTGGTAGAGATAGTAGGCCGCACAAGCTCCCTCGTTGGAGACCATTGGGGCTCCGAGCGGACTGCTCGGCGTGCAGAGATTGCCAAACGCGGGGCATTCGATCGGGCGAATTTTACCGCGTAGCACATCTGCGGCTCGGCAGATCGAGGGCTCCTGGGGCTCATGGGCAAGGCGCTCAAACCTAGTCTCTGCATCGAAAGCTGCGTAGTCGCTCGAAAGCTTTAGGCCGCTTTGAGGAAGTGTCCCGATTCCCCTCCAAGATTGATCGCACACGCAAAAGACCTCGTCGACGATGCGTTGTGCGTGAGGGTTTCCATCCAGTTCGGCAATGTGTTCGTAAACGTTCTCGACGCGATGGGTCGAAGGCTGATCCTCGAGTTGCTCGACGATGCTGAGCATGCCTCGCAGCAGGTCCACTGGTTCGAATCCCGTGATGGCTATCGGGATACCAAATCGCTCAGCGAGTGCATCGTAAGCCCGATAGCCAGCGATCGTGCATACATGCCCGGCAGCCAGCAATCCATCGATACCATGCTCGCTGTCCGAGAAGATCGCTTCGAGAGCCGGAGGAACCAGCACGTGGCATACCAACGCGGAAAAGCACTCCAAGCGATGCTCCTTGGCCATCCGGATCGCCATGGCCGTGGCCGGCGCGGTGGTCTCAAATCCGATCGCGAAAAGGACTACTTGGCGGGCAGGCTCTGCCAGAGCGATTCGATAAGCCTCCATCGGAGATTGGATGATCCGAACATCCGCCCCGCAGCTCTTGGCTTGCATCAGATCCCCGCGCGAGCCGGGCACCCTGAGCATGTCTCCAAAGGTGCAGAAGATCACTCCAGGTTCCGAGGCGATCTGGATCGCCCGATCGATCGAGTCGATCGGTGTGACGCATACCGGACAGCCTGGACCATGAACAATGCGCATCGACTCGGGCAGCAGCTGATCGATTCCATAGCGCAGGATCGCGTGGGTCTGACCACCGCAGACCTCCATGATGGTCCATGGCCGAGTCGCTTTGGCGCGGATTTGCCGAACTAAAGCAGCCACATGGTTCGGGTTTCCAAAGTCGCTTGCTTGCATGCCCTTACTCTGCCGGGAGCTGCTCGATGGTTGCGAGGATTTCTTTGGCTCGATCCAAATCGAGCTTGGCAATCGCAAAGCCGACGTGGACGATTGCGTAATCACCGACCGCGATCTCGGGGGTATACTCCAAACAGATTTCCTGGATAACCCCTCCAAAATCGGCTCGACCCATGCGCAGGGAGCTCGATGTATCGATGCTCAGGATCTGCCCAGGGATGGCCAAGCACATGCGATGCTCTGCAAAGGGTGTGTTGAAAATAGGTCGGTGTCGAGAACTCTTGCTTGTCGCTATGATAGTCCATAGCCGGTGTCTTGGATACCATTAGCTTCCACGGTGTAGCTACCACGGTGTATTTACCAAGTCGATGGGCCGAGGAGATTCTCATGCATGAGCTCTCGATTGCCAACGAGATTTTTAAGATTGTGCAGTCGCATGCACCCC
>CAILTZ010000618.1 GCA_903837255.1 uncultured Pirellula sp.
CGATCCCTGCCAAAGATACACAATCTCAAATCGCAGTCCTTGCGATGTGCCTTCAGCCCGAGGATGATCTCTCGCAAATACCGAGGCCGGTGACCATCCATCGAGGTTTCAAAAAGATTGATGCGCATCGTCTATTGACCCGAACGGCTATGAGATGCGGCTTGATGCGATGCTGTTACCTTCATCGCCAAGCAAGAGAGTCATATATTCCGGCGATCCGCTGCATGCGACGATCAAAACTAAACTGGTTCTCAATCAACTCTCTTGCACTGCGGACTTGCGGATCGGTATGGCTACCCTCTAGGCACTCGGCGACGGCCGAATCCAACATGCTTGTCTCTCCAGGTTCAATCAACCAACCGGTTTGACCTGGCTTGATGAGCGTCGGTACCCCCGCGACTCGCGTTGCGACCACTGGCACGTCCAGCGCCATCGCTTCGAGCACAACATTGGGCAACCCCTCGCGAATGCTATTGAGCAAGAAAACGTCCATCGCTTGATAGAAAACTCTGGCATCGGCCAGTTGTCCTAACAAGCGAACATTCGCACCCAACCCCAATCGCGAAATCTCTTTCTCGATCTCCGAGCGAAATGGCCCATCGCCTGCAATCCATAACTGCACAGGCTTGCCCATCGATCGAAATCGATCGACCATCGCGATCGCCTCAAGAATCCCCTTCTCAGGCGACAACCGACAAACCATCCCGATCAGCGGCCCACCCATCCCGATCAGCGGCCCACCCATCCCGACCAGCGGCCCACCCTGTGCGTCCACTCCCAAATCCCTCTGGGCCTGGTCTTTGTCAACCCAGCGTGTGTAGGCGCTCAAGTCGATTGCGTTGTGGACCAACTCGATCTTGCGATCGGAAACCCGCAACCGACGGCATTCCTCGACCAAGTCCTCCGAGACACAGATCAGTTTTTCATACCAAGGCAAGCACCACTGGTCGACCCGCTTGTACAGTGGCATCCGCCCAGACATGTCGGTCCATCCATGGAGCATCGTCACCAAATGCATACGGTGCAAACGCCTCAGGACCAAGCCCAACGCATTGGACTTGTAATCGTGGGCCTGTAGCAACTCGATCTGCTGCTCGCGGCAAAACTTCAACAGTTTTCCGATCACCGAAAAGTCCCGAAGCCCTCGATCCTCGATGAGGGTCAACGGGCAACCGAGCGTCTCAGCCCGCGATCGGAGGGACTCCTGGATCACCGGGTCCGAAGGGCACAGATAGACCACGTGCGCATCGTACCCGTGCTGCTTGATGAACTGGGGCGAATTGAGGATCGTTTTCTCGGGACCACCACCAGTGCCAGCGACGACCCGCAAATGCATCATTTTACGCATAGAAACTTGATTTAGTCTTTCTTGGCGGGATCGGCTGCAATCCCTGCAAGCAATCACCGGAGGGCTTGCGCCGTTCCGCTTTGATGGAAATGTGCCCATGACTCGCAATGCAAACATTACTCGCGAGCCGGCTCCCAAAGCGTGTAGTAATCACGCCGATGCAGGTGCGTAATAGCGACCAATGCCGCAAACTGAATCATCCAAAAATAGAAACTCAAATACACCAATCGGCTTCGACGCAGTATCGGCAAACGATACCCCGCAGCGATCCCCAGAAATGCAATGACACCCGCTAAAAACCATCCGTACTGGGACTCTCCGTTCCAAACCAAAAGCGATGAACTCGCAATCGCGATCAGCAGCAGTACTGGTCCAAACCAGCGTAGCACCTTGTGCGAAACGGCAAGGTACGCAAACATCCCCGTTCGAAACGGGTTGAGTACCTGGCTTACCCGAACCATGGTGAGAATACTCCGTTGGATGATTCGTGTCTTGCGGTCAAACTGCTTGCGAAATACGTGAGGGGCTACCTCCCAACCCTTTGCTGCTGCCTGGAAATAACCTCGGAATCCCTTTGCAACGCATTCCAAGGGGATACGGAGATCACTGACATCGTCGGGCCTCAAACTCCCTATCAACTCCCTCCGCACTGCCATGATCGCCCCATCGCCCCCGACGACCGATCCGACACAGCCCTCAAGTTGCCTGAGCCAAGTCTCATAACTGCTATAGGACGATTCAGATTTCTCCGCCGGGGCATTTCGAAGCGTCCGGTATCTCTGTGTGCCTACCACAAAGCCCACCGAAGGATCACCCAAAGGGGCGACTAACCGCATCACGGCGTCCTTTGCAAACTCCGTGTTCGCATCGGTAAACACAACAACCCCAGATGCAGTTTCTTGCAATCCTAAATTCACACACATTGCCTTGCCTATGCGTTGGGGACTGCGGACCAGTCGCACCCGATCGCCATAACTTAAAACGATCTCATCGGTCCGGTCGCTCGACCCATCGGAAACGACGCAAAATTCCATTCTCTCCGCAGGATAATCATGCCCCAATACATTCTCGATACGAGCCCTAATCTGTCCTTCTTCATTGTAAGCAACAACTAAAACACACACTTGAGGCAACTCCCCGGTAGCAATGGACTCCTGGCGACTCCGAGGAAAACCAAGCAACCGCAGACCGACTAGACTCAATGGATAAGTCGTATACGGATGCAGAAAAAGAAGTAGTGAAATCCAAAAGAATCCTTCAAGCATCGATGTTCATATCGGTGGTTGTCTGAGCGGGCATACCAAGCAACGATCGGAAGGCGAACAGGACCGAGAAAAATCTTGCTATTCCGAACACAATATAAAGCGTAATCAAAGGGAAGAACAACTTCACGTTTTTTGTCGAGATAACCACTTGCGACGATTGAGCCAACATAGGAAAAACCCAGACGAAAACCAGCAGTCCCCTCAGAAAAATTGGATTAAAAAAGTTTTGACCCCGGCCCCAAATGCTCCAAAAACCACCCAAATTCAACCCAACAAGAACTCCAACTACAACGACCCACAGCGGAAAAAGCAAGCTTTTAAGCTCACCTATGGGGTAGCCGTGCCTACGCCATGCTGTCCAACCATCTGCCCCTCGCCAAACCTGCTTGCGAAAAAACTGCAACAAACTGTCGGGCTCACCATGGTGCGTGTTGAGTATCCTGGGATCCAGCACCACATGCAATCCACTTGCTCGGAAACGATGGCACAAATCGACGTCCTCGGTCGCCGACAGATCGGAGTCGAATCCGCCAAGAGCCAGAAAATCCTCCCGACGGAAGAAAAGATTCCCACCCGATA
>CAILTZ010000619.1 GCA_903837255.1 uncultured Pirellula sp.
CAATTGGGAAAAAGGCCGGATCATCCTAGAGTGGAGAAACGCACTGATCGCCTCGGAAGCCTCGTCGACCCAGTATAGCGATGAGGCTTGGGCCAACCGTGTTGGTTTGGTCACCAGCCAACACGTCGGCAGATTACGCCGCGTCTATGAACGGTTTGGCGAAACCTGTAACGAGTATCCCAAGCTCTACTGGAGCCACTTTTGGGCTGCGATCGACTGGGACGATGCGGAGTTGTGGCTCGAAGGTGCATCGAGCAGCCGATGGAGCATCACACAGATGTGTCGCATGAGGGCAGAGTCGATGCAACTGCCAGAAGGCCAAACAGCTTTAGGTTTCGTCGCAAGCGAGACACAAAGGATCGAATCGGAGACCGACGACGGATTCCTAGAGTCGACCTCGAGCGCCACGGGCGAGCAATCCACGGGACAAGAGTCGACTTCCGATCAAGACGACGATTCGCCAAACAGGAGCAAGGAGGGCTTTGAAAGCCGTCCGCTGAACGAGGATCCAGACTTTGGTGACCAAGACATCCAAGCCACTGGAAATTCCACTCCAACTTTGCAATCCACCGGCGACGATCCTATCGTCGCGAGAAACCCTTTTGAGGGACTCGGTAAAATACCGTTGGATATTGTCGAGGCACTCGATCCACTCAAGCTCAGTATTCTGCGATACCGTTCGAATCAGTGGCAAGGCTTCTCAAAACAGCAGATGCTCGATCTGATCGAGGCCCTCAAAGGCTTTTGCGAATAAGTGAACAGTGCTAAACCGGTTAGTGCTTGCCAACCAGTTTGGTGATGAGATCATCGAGCTGCTGCTGCTCGACGTTCATCTTCGCGGCAGCCACTGCAAAGAGTCGTTTCTCGATTTCGTCGAGCTGGCCATCGGCGGCCATGGTCTTGATCAGATCCGACAGGAGGTGCATCTGCTCCTCGCGAACCTTGGGAAGCTTCATCGTGGCATGGTCGCTGATGGCGAATTCCAAGGCGTTGCCTAAATCGGACTCATCGAGCCCCAATTCGCCACAGCGGTCCACGAGCCAATCAATCTCACGTTCGGTGAGCGCTCCGTCGGCTGCGGCCATGATGACAAGGTTCTTGAGATAATCGATAGGTTTCATAGGAATGCTTGGGGTGGTGTTCTTCAACGAGATCCATTCGGTGGATCCTCTCGGTGGATCCTCAGCAACGGGCCGGTTTCAACTGGACTAGATTGTGGAGATTTTTCCCATCTTTTGTAACCGCATTGCGCCTTGAACCAGAAAATTCCCTGCCTCTGAGTTTAGCGTGATTGCAAAATGATATCCAAAAGTTATCATTTTGCCTAAGTCTTCAGTCCTTTGTAACGGCCCACAGGGTCGGGATCTATTCGGAAAAAGAGGAAATTTCATGAGTGTGGAAAAGAAACCCGTCGCGGAAAAAACCTATCGGCCCGTGAGTGGCTGGCCGGTGCTTTTGGTCGTTCTAGGAGCGCTGCTCAGCTTTCCGTTTTTAATTTTGGCCGGCGCCGTCGTTTTTCCACCGGCGGTGATCTTGGCTGTGATGCTAGGAGTGATTGCGTTTGTCTGTCTGTTTGGATTTCTTGCTGTCCAGCCAAATGATGCGCGGGTGCTGCTCCTATTCGGGGACTACCGCGGAACGGTATCGGAGTCTGGTTTTTACTGGGTCAATCCTTTTTTCTCGAAGAAGAAAGTATCGCTGCGAGTCCGGAACTTTGAGACCGGCTCGACGAACTTGGCCGAAAAAAAGAACGAGGCCGGTGTGGTTGTGCAGCAAAAATCCAGGACGATTGGAAGGCCGTCGAAGGTCAACGATCGAGATGGCAATCCGATCGAGATTTCAGCGGTTGTTGTTTGGAAGGTGGTCAACACGGCCGAGGCGCTTTTTGAAGTCGATGACTATGAGGATTATGTTGCCGTCCAGAGCGAGTCGGCACTTCGAGGACTTGCTACCCGTTACCCTTACGATAGCGAAGACCATGAGATTTCGCTTCGTGGCTCGACCGATGAGATTTGCGAACAGCTCAAGAAGGACATCCAGGATCGACTTGAGAAGGCGGGGGTCGAGGTGATCGAGGCTCGCATATGCCATCTGGCTTACGCACCTGAGATCGCAGCAGCGATGTTGCAACGTCAGCAGGCAAGTGCGGTGGTGGCGGCCAGGGCCAAAATCGTGGAGGGAGCAGTGGGAATGGTTCAGCAGGCGCTCGAGCATCTCAGTCGCGATAAAATTGTCGAGTTCGACGATGAACGTCGGGCCGCGATGGTCTCGAACTTGTTGGTGGTCCTGTGCAGCGATCGGCATGCTCAGCCGGTGATCAACGCAGGCACGATTTACCACTAGGTCGCCCCAAGCCAAAAAGACCGTACAACGATGTCCAAGCGAGATTCCTATCTGCTGAGGATCAAGCCCGAGATCCTTGAAGCCCTGAGGCTATGGGCCGACGACGAATTCCGCAGTTTGAACGGGCAAATAGAATTTGCCTTGCATAGAGCTTTGGAACAATCCGGTAGGTTGCCCAAGTCCAAGCCACCGAGCCAAAGCGAACCAGGAGAACCGCCGACCGCTGATGGACGACCGCTGATGGACGACCGCTGATGGACGACCGCTGATGGACGACCGCTGATGGACGACCGCTGATGGACGACCGCTTATGGAC
>CAILTZ010000620.1 GCA_903837255.1 uncultured Pirellula sp.
GACTCGCAAGGTTCTACGGTAGCGTTCGTAGTGATCCCAAACGCCTTCGGGTAGCTGCTCCTTGACCTTGTGCCAGAAGCTCTCGATACCATGCCAGAACTGGGTACCGGCCAAGGGGATCATCAGATCGCGGCCCATGGACAGCGCGATCAATTCGCTGGCAGAAATAGCGATCTTGTGTAGCCCAGTATCGCTGCGATTGAGTTTCCAGACCCGCCCTCGCGCGGTGTCTTGTGTGCCGATGGGCATGCCTGCCGATTGGAGGGCTTCGATATCGCGCCGGATGCTCCGCGTGTGCAAGTTTCCAAGTCCGAGCTCCTCAACAACGGAGTCTCGAAGCTCATCGAGGGTGGCACCATAGCGTCGGCGTTCCAAAACCTGGAGTATTTTGTGTTGACGGATCAGCTGTTCATTGCGTGCCAAGGTTTGGAATCCTTTCGCTGAACTTCCAAAAACCGATTAATCGAGATAGGTGGTCCAAGATGCAGCAGATTCGTACTGTTGGGCCAGAATCGTAGCGTCCTGCTGAGTCAGATGACCTCCGGAGATCATGGCCTTGAGCCGCCTTTGGAAGTGATCTTGCAGACCGATCGCATCATAGCGTGCAAAGGCAACCATATCCTGGATTTTGCTCCCTTGAACGATCTTGGAAACATGAAATCGCCCATCGGATTCGATATGAATCAATGCTTCGTTGGGAAGTCCAAAAAGGTTGTGAAACGAGCCCATGACTTCCTGATAAGCACCTATCAAAAAGATGCCCAGGAAATAATCGTTCCCTTCCTTCCACTCAGGCAGTTCGAGAATCGGTTTGACATCTCGCAAATCGACAAACTTGTCGATTTTGCCGTCGCTATCACAGGTTACATCGACGAGTGTTGCAAAGTCGATCTTGGAATCTTGCAAGCGGTGCAGGGGTACGACCGGGAACAATTGACCCAGAGCCCAGGAATCCGGGGCGGACCTAAACAAAGAGAAATTGCACAGGTATTTTGCTGCAAGGATTTGTTTGACGTCCTCGAACTCTTCGTTGGGGTTGCGAGTCTGTTCGGATTCCTTCAAAGCTCGGTCGCAGATCTCCCAGTAAAGCACCTCGCCTTTGGCTCGGTCTTCGAGCGAAACCAACCCGAGGTTGAATTGCGTATGCAGTTCATCTTTGTGCTCGACTGCATCGTGGTAATACTCGAAGTAATTCTTGCCGTTGATATCGTCGAGCAACCACTTCATTTCGGTGATGACTTGAGGATCATCCTCATCGATGGTAACCTCGGGAAGGTCGTCTGCAAAGGTTTCGATCTCTTCGCGGATCGAGGTGACAAGAACGGTGTGGTAGGCCGTCATCATCCGGCCGCTTTCGGTGACCAAGTTCGGGTGCGGTGCACCTTCTTCGTCGCAGACAGTTTGAACCGTATAGACTACGTCGTTGGCAAACTCCTGAACGGTGTAGTTCATCGACGACTCGGTCCGGGTCTTGGAGCCATCGTAATCGACCCCTAGGCCACCGCCGATGTCTAGGAATTCAATGGGGTAACCCAATTGGTGGATTTTTGCGTACACCCGAGCGGCTTCCTTCATCGCGTTCTTGACTCGCTTGATGTCGGTGATCTGACTGCCGATATGGAAATGCAACAAGTGCAGCAACTGCTGCTTGCCGCTCTCCTTGAGCAATCGGAGGCATTCGAGCAGCTCGGAGGTGGTCAAACCGAACTTGGCCGAGTCCCCACCGGAACTAGCCCATTTGCCTGACCCTTTGGTGTAGAGTTTGGCTCTTAGTCCGATCCATGGATAGACGTTGCTCTCGCCACAGACCCTTAAAAGAATCTTGAGCTCGTTGAGTTTTTCGATGACGATGACGACTCTTTTACCTGATTGAACTGCCAGCAGCGCGAGTCGGCAAAAGGATTCGTCTTTAAAACCGTTGCAGATCAGCAGCGATTCGGGCGTTTGCTCCTGAGCGATCGCTGCATACAACTCGGCTTTTGAACCGCACTCGAGCCCTACACGGTACTTGCTGGTGTCCTTGAGAA
Organism: uncultured Pirellula sp.; assembly: GCA_903837255.1. GTDB lineage: Bacteria > Planctomycetota > Planctomycetia > Pirellulales > Pirellulaceae > JBKCUI01. Next base: position 2,028 of record CAILTZ010000620.1, read on the forward strand.
ACTCTTCGACCACTTCGCGCCTTGGATTGACCTTCATCGGGAAGACCGGGTAGTGCATGGCTTTGTAACCGTACTGTTCGATCGCTTCGCGATACGATCCGGTCAGGATTTTGAGTTGATTGGTGAGGATCTGGGGGAATCTAAGCAGGACCGGCAATTGCAGTTTCTTGTCTTTCAACAAATGATCGACAACATTCTTTAAGTCGGCCCAGCGAGGATCGCTCATCGCGGGGTGGACAACCATGTTCCCTTGGTTGTTGACGCTGAAATACCCTGCGGACCAGTTTTCAATGCCGTACGTTCGCGAAATTCGTTGCAGGGTTTCATCGTTCATGTTGCATTCAGTTTCCTGGAGAGAGAGAGGAAAGAGTGGCCTAACTCAGGCTAGCATTCTAACGCGAATCCTAAATTTTTTACAGTAACCCAGTCGGCCTGATTATCTCCGCGTCGGAGAGGCTGTCCACGGGTCATCGGGCCAGGAATGCTTGGGGTAGCGTCGCTTTAGCTCCTTTTTGACTTCGCCGTACCCTGTGCTCCAAAAGGAAGCTAGATCGTTGGTAATCTGTTGAGCTCGACCGCTGGGTGCTAACAGATGCAGGAGCAATGGCACCCGGCCACGAGCGATCCTGGGTGTTTGCTTCCAGGAAAAAACCTCCTGAATCTTCACGGCCAAGACCGGCGGCTTGCCGACTGCATACTCGATCTTGAACCAACTCCCCGACGGGACCTGGATCCTTTCAA
>CAILTZ010000621.1 GCA_903837255.1 uncultured Pirellula sp.
GCCCCTGGAGACCACCGAAACGGTCCAAGAGCCAAATGGGACGACAGTGACTCGCAAGATCATGAACATGGATGCGGTCTTGGCCAAAATGGTCTCGATGATGCTCGCCAGAGAAAAGCTCGGGCGAAACTACGGTGTGATTGTTATCGCCGAGGGGCTGGCAGAGTATCTGCCAATCTCGTACATCCAAGGTGTCGCTCGTGATGAATTCGGGCACTTGGCCGTCGCCAACGTCGATGTCGGCAAGACCGTGGCCAAGTACCTCGCCGAAGCTTACAAAAAGGCCACCGGCAAATCTCGTAAGATCAACGGTGTGCAGATGGGATACGAGTCGCGTTGCTGTGTGCCGACGGCTTTCGATGTGATGCTCGGCTCTCAAATCGGCGTTGGAGCTTACCTCGCCCTGATCGAACAAAAGCTCAACGGCGTGATGGTCTCCGTCGGTGGGCAGTTCAACATGTCGTTTGTCCCCTTCGAATCCTTGGTCGATCCAGTGACTCTGGTGACCAAAGTCCGATTCATCGATCGCAACAGCGACTTCCATCGACTCGCCCGACTGCTTGAGCAAAAGATCGACTGATCGTCGATCGATAAGGTTCGCTAAATAATCAATCCACTGTGAGGGGACTCGAATTGGTCACTCTATTTCGCCCCTCATGGGCCAACGTCGTGGTTGCGGGACTTTGGTTTGCGTTGCAAGCTGCTCTGCTGCCCGCAAACGTCACTGCTCAGGTAACGCTGCAGCGGGCCGCTGAGGAGATTCTCTCTGAGCTAGATGAATCGAAGCGTGAACGCTTGATCGTCGAGCACAAGTCATTGGCTAGCGATTTGATCCTCGAGTGGACCAAAGAGCTAGGTTCAAAAGAGGCGAGTTCCAAGGATTCGCAGGCCGAGTACCATCGCATTCCCTCGATTTGGCGAGTTGCGATCCTTGCCGTCAGAGATCCGGCGACCAGAGATGAAGCGTTGACCAAGCTTATGGATTTGTCGTTGCCGACTGCCACCGGTTCGATGCGCGACTGGCAAGCCGTGGTGCTAGGGGGAGCGATCATCAACGGATTGAGTCTGGAAAACCTGTGGCCCAAAGCTGAGTTAGAGAAGCTCGTTTCCAAGCACCCTCTTTGGAAGCCCCGATGGGATCGAGCCTTGGAGTTGGCAAAGACCGATGCTTACGATTCCAAGATACCAGCTGGGACTAGGTACGATGCGATACGGATTTTGGCGATGCTACCGGCCGAGCAAGCGGTGGCGAAGATTGTGCCGTTTCTTGACGATAGCAGCTCCGATGCCGCGACCAGAGAAGAGCTTCAAATGGGCGCCCTGAGCGCCTTGAGCGACATCGACGATGCCAAGATGTTCGATCCCCTTTTGGCGGCTTATCCCAAACTTGCCAGCGGCAATGAAAAACTGGCTCGCGAGGCGATGCAGCGCACGGGTCAACGAAAGTTGGCTTGGGATATCTATCGGTCCGACCTGAAAGAGCAATTGTATTATGCCCAACCGATGACGCTCGACCATGTGTACACCGAGGGGATCGAGGGGCCGGCTAGCGACGCTCAAGGCAACGTGTATGCGGTCAACTATGCAAAGCAGCAGACGATCGGCCTTGCAGATCGTTGGGGAAACGCAACTGCTTGGGTCGAGCTGCCAGACCGCGGGACCGGAAACGGGATCGTCTTTGATAGCCAAGGGGATTTGCTGGTAGCCGATTACGTCGAGCACAAAATTTGGCGGATCGACCGGGTGACCGGCAAGCTGTCGTTGCATTGCCATGAGCCGACCATGAATCAACCCAATGACTTGGCGATCGCCGATGACGGAACGCTGTATGCAAGCGATCCGGATTGGAGCAACGGAACCGGCAGGGTATGGCGCATCGATCGTCAAGGAGTCGCGAAGATTCTCGTCGATGGGATGGGAACAACCAACGGCATCGATGTCAGCCCGGATGGAAAGTACTTGTCGGTCAACGAATCCCAGCAGCGCAAAATTTGGCGATTCGAGATTCGCAAGGATGGGAGCCTCGGCCAGAAGACTTTATTCAAAGAGTTTCCCGATCATGGTTTTGATGGCATGCGTTACGACGACCAAGGAAACCTCTATGTGACCCGCTATGGCAAAGGGACGGTGGTGGTGTTGAGTCCCGATGGAGAGATTCTTCGCGAGATCGATGTATTGGGGGCACGTCCGAGCAACATTTGTTTTGGGGGCAAAGACGGCAAAACCGTATGTGTTACCGAGGTCGAGCATGGTCGGTTGGTCCGATTCCGCGTCGAGCATCCCGGAAGGATCCCGAGGTTCAGCCAGCAAGACAAACGGGCCGATTGGTTCGACAAGATCCATCGCTGGCAGGATTCGATCGATGTGATCAGGCAAGGCGATGGAGCCCAATCGCATTACCAGAGCTTGTCGGATTGGGAGCAAGCCAGAGTTCAGGTGATCTCTCGCTTTGAAAAGCTCTTAGGCCCAATGCCACCGGTGGGTAGTGCACCGGACATGCAAATGGTGTCCGAGGATCGCATCGATGGGGTTATCCGACGACGAGTACGCTTCGAGCTCGAACCACAAGTCGCCCTAGACGCCTATCTTCTCGTTCCTGAAGGAATGCAAGCGACCGACAAGCGACCTGGAATCGTTGCGCTTCATCCGACCAACAGCATGTCGATCGATGAGATTGCAGGGGTTGGAGCCCAGGGTCCACGAGCCACGGGACTGGAGTTTGCCAAGCTAGGGTATATCGTGATTTGTCCGAAGTGTTTTTTATGGCAGGACGTGCAGGGATTTGACCAAGCCGTAGCGCATCATCGCAAGATGCACCCGACCGCGCGGGGGATAGCCAAGATGGTTTATGATGCGCAGCGGGCCGTCGACGTTCTACTGTCGATACCGCAAGTAGATCCGAAGCGGGTTTTTGCATTTGGCCATTCGTTGGGTGCCAAGGAGGTTCTTTATCTCATGGCGATGGATTCACGGGTCGTTGCTGGCGTAGCCAGTGAGGGAGGAGTGGATCTGAAGTCTACCAACTGGGAGGCGCCCTGGTATTTGGGGCCTGCAGGGGGGCTTGGGGAGTCCGACTGGGGTCACCAGGAACTTCTATCCCTGATTGCACCCAGGCCGCTATTGGTGATGGGAGGCGAGCGGGGACCGGGCGCGGCCGATGGGAGCCAGAGCCTAGGAGTCATGGGGCAGGCGTTGCCGGTTTGGAAGCTTTACCGAGAGAAATCCTTGGGGGAAAGGCCTGCCAAGAGGTACGCTGCTGAGGGTTTTGCCATTTGGAATCACGGCCAGGGTCACGTCTTTGGCGATGGGCAGTTTGAGCGCGCCCGGGAGTGGTTTGAGGCCTGCATTCCAAGATGAGTGATCCGGAGACCTATATTCGGCAGGTAGTATTACGAGTCTAAGATAGCGGAAATTTCAACGATGGCTTGAATGAGCATCTGGAAAAAATGTGAATATTTGCGGTGTTTCTCTGCTTAAGGACTGCCAAAAGTACACAAATCCGGCATATTAATCGACGTTGCCGAAAGGCGTTACAAGGATCTGCTCCTCTTCGTACTAAGAAAGATATGAATATGGCAATCAACTTGATGGACTTGGTCAAAACTGCGATCAATACCAGCGGTGTCGCTGATCAGATTGGCTCGGCAGTTGGATTGGAAAAGAGCAAGACGAATTCGGCGATCGAAGCCGCGATTCCTGTGTTGCTCGGTGGATTGATGAAGAAGGCATCGACGCCATCGGGCGCGTCGGAACTGTCGAATATTTTCAAGAAGCAAGATGCTGAGCCATCCATTCTGGATAACCTCGGTAGCTTGGTCTCTGGTGGTGCGAGCTCCAAGCTCTTGGGCATGGGCTCTTCGCTCCTGCCGATGTTCTTGGGTTCTTCGCAAGCCAGCATTGTTTCGGTCTTGATGAAGCTCTTGGGCTTGGGTGACAAGTCC
>CAILTZ010000622.1 GCA_903837255.1 uncultured Pirellula sp.
GACTCATTGTCATGATTTCAGGATCCGTCAAATCGACCTCCGGTACATTCGGTGGAGGTGGAGGAGGCGGGTCTTGGAGAATCCTCTTGAGCATCCAAACACCTCGTTTGAGGGGATGCGAATCCTTGCCGTCCGAGTTGATCGCCAGCATGGCCGCATGGGTCAGGATGCCTCCGCGGTGGATTCCTTCATCGACTGCAACTTTTTGAAAAGCAGGGCCGTACACGTCTTTGATTCCATAGTGTTTGGCGAGCGTCTCGTTGATAACCACATAGTCCGAGTGGATGAAATCCAAGAGGCTAGCGTTACTGTGCACCAACGATTTGAAAAATTCCACGGGTTCATCGCGCATCGACTCTCGGAGCGATGCATCGGCAATGTGCGTGACACTTTCAATCCCATCGATTCCTAGCCACTGCTGGACAAAGTTCTCCGAGAATCGCTCCGAACGTGGATCAGCGAGCATCCGATCGACTTGAGCCGTTAGGACCTGTGGATAGCTCAGGCGGGCTTGGTCTGCCAAATTCAAAAGCGTTTCGTCGGGGATACTCGACCAGAGGAAGAACGACAGACGGCTTGCCAATTCAAACTCATCCATGGTCCGATCAGCAACTTGGTTCGGGCCAGCGTTGGATCGATGGGTGATGTAGAGGAACTCAGGCGAAGCCAGCGCGGTGGCGAGGATCTCGACCATGGCTGCCTCGAAGCTCGGAAACTCTGGCCTGGTTTTAGCGAGAAGTTCTAGGAACGGATCGATCTCTGATGGGTTTATAGGACGGCGCCAAGCTCTCCGGAGGAACTTGGCCAAAACCTCGCGAGCGTAGAGGGCTTCATCCTCGGAGTTGGCGCTTTGGCAGAAGATATCTCGATGAGATTTCGGAGGCCATTGTTCGTGGAATGGAGCTGTGATTTCGATGTGATCGATGAGCACACAAAGCGGATCGTCCTGTCCTTGGGCGTTGGAGACATTGCGTATCGAGAGGAATTCATCGCGTCTTGGAAATGTCGTCGAGAGCTTGCGAAACGGATTGCGTTGGATGTCTTGAAGCTGGATATCAAAGGTGATGTACTGCGGATCATCGGCCGAGGCTGTCACGGGCACATCACGCTGGCTGATGACTTGGGAGAAGTTCGCGTCGTTGCTGGTATGAGCGCTGAAGATCAGGCGAAGACTGGCGTGCTGCTGTGGGTTTGCATTGGACCTACCGGCACGGATCCTCACACGCATCGTGCCTTCGTCGGGTAGGAATCGATCCAGATTCCACTTTGCTTCGTTGGAGGCGGGCAACACCAGGACCACCGGAGAAACTGCCGGTGTGGCTAGATCAAGTGTGGCTAGATCATGTGTGTCTAGATCGGCAAGCTTGTCCAAGGGTTGTGCGGAGCCCTCTTGAAATGGGATGCCTTGGCTGGTCTGGCGGTTGAGCAAGACCCTGCCCAAGCGTTTTCTTGGATAGTCCTTGTCGTCTTTGTCGAAGAATTCATCCTTCTTTCTCTTGGGAGGTTTTTCGATTTGCTCGGCCATGGAGATGCGGTACTGGACCGGTTCAGGCCGGTCTGATCCGACGATGGCACGTTGCAAGGCATCGAGTCCGATCTCGCGACAGGTTTCGAACTGCATCGAGGACATCTGAAGCAATTCAGAGCTGTTTTTGAAACCGTCTTGGGAGGCAGTTTCTGGGGGCAGACGGTTCGAGGCGTTGAGAGACACGCCCAAGAGGTCTTCGAGAGCGTATCGGAATTCGTATTTCGTTAGGCGGCGAAAGGACGAGTGTTCGACTTGTTGTCGGCTGAGGATCGAAGCCTTGCTCAGTTCCTGGCTGATCCAATCGACGATCAGTTCACGATCGCTATCGGCTAGGTTGCACTCGGGTTCATCCTCGGGAGGCATAGCGGAGTTGCTTAGAGCGTTGTAGATTTCGCGCCATCTTTCGGTATCCTCACCGCTGAGCAGGTTGGGGGAGATTTGGTCGATACGCAGTCGGCCTTCGGTTCGATCTGGACCGTGGCAGGGGAGGCAGTTTTTGGTAAAGAGCGGAAGTATCGTTTGATGGAAGAGTTCGAGGTTTGCTTGTGGTATTTCGGAGAGCTTCGTTGCAGGAGGGGTGGGTTTACGATAGCGAGAATTCGCCAGACCGATTTTCCTTGCTTGGGGTAGATCAGGATCGGCACCCAGAGCGGCCTGAGGTTCGATGGCGAC
>CAILTZ010000623.1 GCA_903837255.1 uncultured Pirellula sp.
CAGCAATCATCAATCATCACTCGACAATCATCAATCCATCCCTTGCGATCCCTGCTTTTTTGCTTTTCAAATGAAATAGCCGCTACGCTAAACGTCTCTGGCGGTGCGCTTCGTAAAGTAAAATCGTGCCTGCTATCGCGACGTTCAATGACTCAACTCCCGGTTCCATCGGGATCGCACAAACCTCATCTGCTAATTTTCTAATCTCTTGTCTGACTCCGCTACCTTCGGCACCCACGACAAACATGGTCGGTCGCGCGAAATCCAAATCCCAAAGTGATTTGCCTTTCATGTCTGCTACGATCACCTTGGCCCCCATCCGCTTGGCATGCTCCGCTAAACCTTTTGTCTGTGCTACCCCCGGGGGCGAACGGAACCACTGACCAGCCGTACTGCGAAGGAACTTCGGATGCACTGGATTTACCGAATCCGGACTCAAATACAAACGGTTGGCCCCGAATCCAACCACCGACCTGAGTAATGTCCCTGCATTACCTGGATCCTGAATTCCATCCGTTGCCAACACTAAGCTCCAATCCCGAGCCTCTTGCGATAAACTCCCTGTCCCCGTTACCCCTACCGGTGCATCGAGTTGAGCGATCGTTACCACACCATCGGGATGCTGGGTCGTCACCGCTTGCTTGAGCCAATTGAAATCCACTAGATACTGCTCGACATCATCATCGATCTGCTCAATGAGCAAACGATTGTCGACCGCCCACTGCTGGGTGTAGTAAACACCCCTAAGCGGCCAACTTACTGCCAACGCCTCGGTGAGCAAGTGAGTTCCTTCAACCAGGAACTCTTCATGCTTGCTCTCTACGCTATGAAGACGCTTAAGTCTCTTAAGTTGCGGGTTGCTTAAGCTCTGTATTCGTTGAACCACAAAAACACCACGTCAAACAAAACTAAATCTCGCTAGCTCTACCAAAGTCCACGCAAAGTCTACGCTTTGAGTCCAAGTAGAAACTCCGCATTATTGCGTGTTTTTTGCAGGCGGCTTATCAATTGTTCCATGGCATCCGACGAACTCAGCCCCGCAAGAGCCTTGCGCATGATCACAATCTTCTGGTACTCGGCTGGGTCCAAAAGGGCTTCTTCACGCCTTGTGCCACTTTGGTAAATATCGATGGCTGGCCATATACGCCGATCCACAAGGGCTCGATCTAAAACGATCTCCATATTGCCTGTCCCCTTGAACTCCTCAAAGATGACCTCGTCCATCCGGCTTCCAGTCCCGACCAATGCAGTAGCGATGATTGTCAATGATCCACCCTCTTCGACTTTGCGAGCGGCACCAAAAAACGCTTTGGGCTTTTGCATGGCATTGGCATCAAGCCCTCCAGTGAGGGTCTTGCCAGACTGGATACACTCGCCGTTCCAAGCCCTAGCCAAGCGAGTGATCGAGTCTAGAAACACAACCACGTCGATCCCGTCTTCAACCATCCGTTTGGCTTTCTCGAGCACCATTTGGCTGACTTGGATGTGCCGCGATGCTGGTTCATCAAACGTACTGCTGATCACCTCGCACTTCGGACCACGCACCTCGCGCTGCATATCGGTGACCTCCTCGGGGCGTTCGTCGATCAGCAACATCATGACATATGCGTTTGGATAATTTTCCAAGGCCGCTCGAGCCATCTTTTGCATCAAAATCGTTTTGCCGGCTCTTGGAGGCGATACTATCAAGCCTCGCTGGCCAAATCCAAGCGGCGTGACTAAATCGATGACACGAGTGGCTAACTCGACCGGTTCGGTCTCCATGAGGATTCGCTGCCTAGGATGCAGCGGGGTAAGCAATTCAAAAGACTTGCGCGCTCGAACTTCGTTCGGGTTGCGATGATTGATGGCTTCGATACGCAGTAGCGCAAAGTAACGCTCGTTCTCCTTGGGGGGACGTATCTGGCCAGAGATCGTCATGCCAGTGGTCAAACCAAAGCGGCGTATCTGAGAGGGTGATACGTAGATGTCATCTGGACAAGCCACATAATGGTGCGCAGTAGATCTCAAAAAACCGAAGCCATCGGCGAGAATCTCAAGGGTTCCTTCTCCCATCATGATCCCAGAGGATCTCATCCGAGCACGGAGAACCTGGAAGATCAACTCCTGCCTGGTGAGCTGCTCTCGATTCTCGATCCTCTCAAGCTTGGCTACATCCGATAGCTCCTCGAGCGGCATACGTTGCAAGGTAGCGAAATCCAACACGGGCCGAGGCTCGGTCGGAATCCCCATGCCGCTTCGCTCGCGCAGGATCTCCTCGGCGATCGAGAGCACTTCGTTGCTGTTGCGATTCGGTTGCGGGCGACCGCGGTCTTCGTCAGTCATTTTTCAAGGTGAACCCGCTGACGCTCGATCGGCAAAAATCAACCAGCGTGTGAACGTCGGAAGACCTAGTGCGAAGATCTCGATACCCAAAAGCGTTTGTACAAACGCCCGGCATAGCGAAACGGGATTCGGGGTGTTGGTGGGATGTTCGAGGAGAAACCGTGGACAAGTCCACGACGGAAATCATTATAGACACCGCGCTGATCGGAGTACAATGGTTTCTGTTTTTCGCTGCAAATACCCAAGTAATTCTGGATATTGCAAGTCCACTAAAGCCCCTCCAATGGCATTCCGTTGCACCTTGGCTACCTGAGATTTTGTGAAAAAGTTTGTTTCTTTAACCCTAAATCCAGGCAAGTAACCGGCCAACTGTCTAAAACCCTCAAGACAGAAGGTCTCTTCGCATTGCCAAAACGATCTTTGGTCATGGACCAAAACTGTGTACCCTTGGTAGACTTGTTCATTCCCCGTACTCCCTCCATTGACGCCTCAACCGCATGAAAACTTTCCTGGGATCGCTGGCGGTGCTACTGAGCCTCGCCGCTTTGGCTTTTGGTATCTACCTGTTGAAGTTCCGAGTTCTTGCGACCGCAGCCCCCCCCCAAGAAGTTCGTCCCACCCCTGTGGTCTTCTCGACCCCGCAAGCCGCCAAGCTGCGATCCAATACTACGGTCGTCGGTACCGTCGTAGCTCCCCGCTCGGTCCAACTGAAAACTGAAACGGTCGGCACCGTCAAAGCTATCCACTTTCAATCCGGTGATGTTGTCCAACCAGGACAGGTGCTCCTGGAACTCGATACCAGCGTCGAACAGGCGATGCTCGCCAGCGCCCAAGCTGCCGAACGTATCGCCGACTCGACTTTTCGCCGAATCAAAAAAGCGATGGAGGTCCAAGCCTTGAGCGAATTGGATCTCGAGCAAACCGAAGCCCTGCTCGCGCAAGCCAAAGCCGAAGTCGCTAGGATCCAAGCCGTGATCCGCCGCAAAGTTCTGGTGGCGCCTTTCCAAGCCCGTGCCGGAGTCTTTGATATCCAGCCCGGCCAATACCTTTCCGAAGGCTCCCAGATTACCATCCTCCAAGGTGTCGACCAGTTTGTCTACGTAGACTTCATGATGCCTCAGCAAGTAGCCGACTACCTGCAAATCGGTGATCAAGTCTCCTTGGAACACCTCGGACAAAAACTCGTTGCACAGGTCGTGGCTGTCGATGCACAAGCTGACCGAGTTTCCCGATCCCTGGCCGCCCGAGCCAAAGTGATGGCTCCACCACCAACACTCCAAATCAACGATTCCGTGAAGGTGATCGCCGAGTACGGTGACTCTCAGACAACGATCTTAGTCCCCTCTTCGTCTCTGAGAACCAACCCCACCGGAGCGTTTTGTTTCGTCGCCCAAGTCGATCCGACAGACACATCCAAGTGGATCGCCAAGCGTCGCGAAGTCCTCGTCGGAGCCACGGTTGGCAACAACGTTTCGATCCGCCAAGGCATCGATCTGAGCGAACAAGTCATCGCCGACGGCTCATTCAAAATCAATGATGGGACCTGGGTGGTTCCATCGGATTTAACCAAAGCGGCTCCTTGAAGACTCCACAGACAACAAGTTAAGCGATGAAATCAATCACCGATATCTTTATTCGGCATCCGGTCCTAGCGATCGTTGTCAACTTGATGGTTGTACTTCTGGGTATTCGCTCAGCCCAGTCTCTGCCGGTTCAGCAGTTTCCGAAACTCGAAAGCACCTCGATCGTCATCACGACGGTCTACATCGGTGCAAGTGCTGAGACCATCCGTGGGTTCTTGACCACTCCGATCGAAAAAGCGGTCTCCTCGATCGGAGGTGTCGATTACGTCGAGTCCAAAAGTGTGGCTGGATCGAGCCAGATCACAATCCGGCTGAAATTGAATCACAACGCGACTCAGGCTCTCGCCGAGGTCAACACTCGCCTGCAACAAGTTCGCCGCGAACTGCCCGCTGAAGCCGAGCCGAGTGTCGTCGAAATCCAACGCGCGGATCGACCCTACGCGTCGTTCTATCTGAGTTTCACGTCGAGTCAGTGGGATGTGCCTCAGCTGACCGATTATTTGACTCGGACCATCCAGCCCCAACTCACGACCATCTCGGGGGTCCAGCGCGTGGGTGTCGAAGGGGGCCGAACCCTAGCGATGCGAGTCTGGATTTCTCCGAACCGATTATCCGAGATGAACCTAACCCCAGGGGATATCTTCGGGGCTTTGAGGCGAAACAACTACCTAGCCGCGATCGGGAGGGTGAAAAACGATTCGGTCCAAGTCGATTTGCTCACCGATACCGATCTGAAAACCGCCGACGAGTTTCGTGAACTTATCGTCTCCCAAAAAGATGGAGCCGTAATTCGGCTGCGCGATGTAGCAACCGTCGAGTTCGGTTCCGAAGAAGCCGGTATGGTTGCGATGTACCGCGGCAAAGAAGCCGTTTACGTTTCAGTTTGGCCTTTGCCTGGCACCAACGAGATCGAAGTGGCTGATCGTCTGAACGAAGCGATGGAAAAACTGCGGCCAACTCTTCCGCAGCACATTGAGATGAATCTAGCTTACGATGCCACCCGCTTCATGCGAGATGCGTTGTCTGAGATTTCCAAGACGCTTTTGGAAACGATTGCCATTGTAGGTTTTGTGGTATTCCTGTTTATGGGATCGATCCGGACGGCGATTGTCCCATTGATCGCGATGCCTGTTTCTCTCATCGGCGCGACGATCCTGATGTACTTGCTCGGTTTTTCTCTGAACTTGCTGACCCTCCTAGCCATCGTCTTGTCGGTGGGTTTGGTGGTCGATGACGCCATCGTGGTCGTTGAGAATGTCCAGCGCCATATCCGCGAAGGATTGACCAAAATCGACGCCGCTCTACTGGGTGCCCGCGAGCTCTTCGGCCCAATCGTCGCGATGACTATCACCCTAGCAGTGGTGTATGCCCCGATCGGTTTCCAAGGTGGACTCACGGGAATGCTCTTCAAGGAGTTCGCCTTTACGCTGGCTGCTGCGGTCTTGCTCTCAGGTGTCGTGGCGGTGACCCTTTCGCCGATCATGAGTGCTCAGATGCTCTCTGCCAGTGGCAAGGAAGGGTTCCTCACCCGCGTGGTCAATCGTGTTTTCGACGCTGTTCAAAACGTATATGGCCGCATGCTCGAGTGGGCCTTGGATGTCCGATGGGCGATTGCCTTTGCCACCCTTTTGGTCGCACTTGCCTCCGCTCCGTTTTATATCATGAGCTCCAAAGAGCTCGCGCCCGTCGAGGACCAAGGCGCTATCGCTGTGATGCTCAAAGCCTCCCCGGACTCCTCATTGAAAAGCTCCGTCGGTTGGGCGAAAGTCCTGGCAGATAAGTTTTCGGTGATGCCTGAGACCGATTACATGTGGGCATTGGTAGGTTCGAATTCAGGCTTTGGTGGGATCATCACCAAAAGCTGGCACGAGCGAGAGCAAGAGCATCTTCGCAGCACCGCTGCTATGGTCCCACAAGCCTTCGGGATCGCATCCCAAATCCCAGGTCTTCAACCGTTTCCGGTCCTCGTACCTCCCTTGCCAGGCGCAGGAAGCTTTGATGTCGAACTGATCATCAAAAGCGATCTGCCGGTCGAGCAGCTGACCCTCTTGTCTGAACAAGTCTTAGCCGAAGCAAACCAAAGCGGATTGTTTATGTTCGTCGATACCGATTTAAAAGTCGATTTGCCACAAGCTCAGGTGGTGGTCGATCGCGAGAAGGTCGCCGACCTGAAACTCGATCTAGCATCGATCGCTGGCGAATTAGGTGTTCTGCTCGGTGGGGGTTACGTCAATCGATTCAATTACTTCAATCGCTCCTACCAAGTCATCCCGCAACTTGCCGAGGAGGATCGACAGTCAGCCACCTCGCTCATGGATTTGAAGATCCGCACGCCCAGCGGGCAACTGATCCCTGTATCGACATTTGCATCAGTTATCCCGAAAACAGCACCGAGAGTATTGAGTCGCTTTCAGCAACAAAGCTCGATCCAGATCCAGGCAGCGGTGATACCGGGAGTACCCGGCCTGACCAAGGAGTCGGGTTTGCGAAAGATCGAAGAGATCGTGCAGAAGGTCGTCGGGCCCACAGTTTCTATGGACTATGCAGGAGAGTCTAGGCAGATTCGCAAAGAGGGATCCTCGTTGACCGTAACGCTAGGAATCGCTTTGGCACTGATTTACTTGGTGCTGGCAGCTCAGTTCCAATCATTTCGAGACCCGTTGATTGTTCTATTTGGCTCAGTCCCCTTGGCGATCTCCGGCGCGTTGCTCTTGACCTTTCTAGGGCTGACAACGGTCAATATCTATTCGCAGGTTGGGTTGATTACCCTGGTGGGGCTGGTTGCCAAAAACGGGATTTTGATCGTCGAGTTTGCCAACCACTTGCAAGAGCAAGGGTTGAAAAAATGGAACGCGGTGATCGAGGCATCCAAGACGCGTCTGCGACCGGTTTTGATGACGAGTGCGGCGACCGTTTTTGGGCATCTGCCGCTGGTTTTTGTCACCGGCCCGGGTGCCGAAGCTCGAAATAGCATCGGCATCGTCTTGGTCGCCGGGATGGCTATAGGCACTCTCTTTACGTTATTCGTCGTACCATGTTTGTACGTCCTGATCGCCGGCTCCAAGGGAGAAAAAGAGCCGGCTACGTTGATCTCCACAACCTCCTAATACCAAACTGATGCTTACGTATTCCACTGCAGGCGAATCGCACGGAAAATCGCTCTTGGCCCTCGTCGACGGTTTTCCAGCCGGACTGACGATCGACGAAGCATTCATCAATCATGAGCTGCGGCTGCGCCAAGGTGGCTACGGACGAGGCGGTCGGCAGAAGCTCGAACAAGACACGGTCAACATTCTTTCAGGTGTTTGGCAATCGGTTAGCCTGGGCTCTCCGATCGCCATGCAGATCGTCAACAACGACTACAAGCTTGAGAGGCTCAAGGAGCTCGAGCGCCCTCGACCGGGTCATGCGGATTTGACCGGTGCGATCAAATACCTAGGTTCGATTCGCGGGGTTCTCGAGCGCTCCAGCGCCCGAGAGACCGCTGCCCGTGTGGCGGCCGGTGCACTGGCTAGGCTCTTGCTGCGCGAGTTCGGGATCGAGACGGTCGGTTATGTTGTCGAGCTCGGAGAGATGAAGTTCGGTTCAGAAGGGACCCAAGGCCTATCGATTGGAGAGCTTCGAGCTCGACGCGATGAGAGCACGCTCTATTCGGTCCAGCCCCATACGGATCGCGACGCAGAAGCTTACATCGACCGCATGGCCGACGAAGGAGATACGCTCGGGGGTATCATCGAGGTTCGCGTCGATGGATTGCCCTTTGGGCTCGGCACGCATGCGCAGTGGCACCGCAAGCTCGATGGCAGACTTGCGCAAGCCGTCATGGCGGTCCAAGCGATCAAGGGGGTCGAGATTGGGATGGGGTTCGAGGCAGCTCGCAAGCGAGGTTCCCAAGTCCACGATCCGATCCAGCACGACGCGAGCTTGGCGCACCTGCCTCACTTGGGTTATGTGCGACCGACGAACAACGCTGGAGGGCTCGAAGGTGGGATGACCAACGGTCAGGCGCTGATTTTGCGGGCTGCTAAAAAGCCGATCAGCACACTGCGCAAGCCATTAGAGTCGATCCGCATGGAGGACAAGCAGCCTCACCGGGCCAATTATGAGAGGAGCGACGTATGTGCAATATCTGCTGCGTCGATTATCGTCGAGCATGTAGTGGCGTTTGAAATCGCAACGGCTCTAGTTGATAAGTTTGGCGGGGACAGCCTTGTTGAGATGAAGGCCCGATACGAGCTATTCATGAAGATGGCAAGAGAGCATTAAGAGTCTTTACACACTGGGCGCGGGTAAATTGGCGTGATGGATTGATGAGTGTTGAGTGTTGAGTGTTGAGTGTTGAGTGTTGAGTGTTGAGTGTTGAGTGGTGAGTGGTGAGTGGTGAGTGGTGAGTGTTGAGTGTTGAGTGG
>CAILTZ010000624.1 GCA_903837255.1 uncultured Pirellula sp.
AAACCAATAATACCACAAACCTTTCCTCGTTTGGGACGATCCTTTGCGGGCTTGGCGCCTTGGCGAGAAACCCGCTTCTGGCGGTCCCTGGTTGCTGCCTGGGTTCCTGAGTCTCTCGCAAAAACGCAAAGGACGCAAAGGGAGATAGCCATGCAAGCAACTCGAAACTTCTGGTTGATAGCAAGAAATCAGAATCGAACCGTTTTCCAGAGCGAACAACTGTTGATGATTTACCTACTGCCTAGTCTGTTTTCTCCGCGTCTCCGCGTCTCCGTGGTTAGCCTCGGCTGTTTTCTGATGGATCTCCTTCTGTTTACCCGCCAGCATGTCGCTCGGGGTGATGTAGCCTATGGCACTGTGAAGGCGACGATCGTTGTAATCGCTCACGATTTGCTTGACGACGCGCTTTGCCTCCTCGAGCGACAGCGGGCACTTGGTTCGAATAACTCTATGTAGCCTTCCAAGCGATGCAAAGTTGAGAGTACCAAGCCAGCGATGGTGATCGACAACCTGGCCCATGACGCTTGGACCGTCTCTGTTATCAGCGAATATTAGCGTCTATCAGCGGTTCAGAAAAAAACCGCTAATCGACGCAGATAGATATTCATTCCAAACTTCGTTGCTGGCAGCGTTGCGAAAGTAACGACCGAATCACTCGCACGAACACAATCATCGGCAGCGCCAGGCACCCGGTACGAAATACCGTGGACAGACCCCGCGTTTATTCTATCTGGCCATCAAAATCCGAACCAAATCGGGCATGTGTTGGCATGCAGCGCCCTCGAGCAGGTTGTATTTGGTTAGACCGCTAGGTGGGTTAGGATCGATAAAATATCTCTCCTTGGCAGGTAAGAATACCGATAACAGGGTCGCTGCCGGTTCCACTTGCCCAGATGTTCCAATCCCAATGAAAACATCGGTGGACTCGGCGAGTTTCTCAAAGTACTCCCATTGCATTTCGACGGCTTCTCCAAACCAAACAATGTCAGGACGAAGTTGACCGCCGCACTTGGGGCATCTTTCACCCAACTGAACCGGTGCTGTGTGATTCACCCTGTAGTCGCAGTGGAACTCTCTGTCCAAAGGAACTCCGGAAATCGATTGGTGCCATTCGCACTTGCGAGAGTTGATCCTACCGTGCAAATGGATCACATCGCTCACGCCAGCTTTCTCAAGCAGATCATCAATGTTTTGAGTGATGTTGATCACCCGAAACCTCTGACTTAATTCGGTGATGGCCAAGTGGGCTGCGTTTGGCTCACATGCTTGAATGTTCTTCCAACGAGCCGCGTAAAACCCTAGCACCGGAGCTGGATCGCGGACCCAGCCTGCTCTCGAGGCAACCTCTTCGATTTTGTAGTTTTCCCAAAGCCCGTTCAATGAGTCCCGGAATGTGGGAATACCCGACTCCTTAGATAAACCAGCTCCTGAAAAAATAACTATGGTTTTCATGTCAGCTTCTTCCCCAGGGCAAACGCATCAAAGACTTAGTCAACTAGCATAAGCATGGGGGCCGCCAAAGAACATCCTTAGCCTGGACACTTCGAAAGAAAGCACTCGTAAGAAGCGAAAACGAGCAGCGTGGGACGAAAACTATCTCCTAAACTGCCTAGCAGCAATCATTTAAGATGCGGTTGCCCCGTATGCACCACCAATACCAGCTCGTCGACTTGGTAGACGTGCTCGCCGTGGACTTCGATTTTGTAGACCGGCTGGGTGACTCGCGAAAGCGTAACGGACAGAACGACCGCAAGTCCAT
>CAILTZ010000625.1 GCA_903837255.1 uncultured Pirellula sp.
CGACACTTCTCTGCCATTAGTGCGTAAGCCACCGGACCCTGGCAACAACACAACCGTTCTCTATTCCTCAGATGCGCCAGCATCCAGTTTAGATACTTCGCGTTTGACTAACTATCTTATTTAGCAAACTAGCGCAATACTCACTCTTTTCATGAATTTCTCCAACGTGAAGGCACTAGAGGGATTTTTTTTGTACTCAGTCCAACAAAGACAAAAATCAGTACTCCCAGTCCTCGTGCCGCACGGGCAAGCGATTGAGCAGTTGCCGGTGCTCTTGCCATTGTGGCATGTAGCGATCCATCAAAGCCATGAAGCGAGCATTGTGCGTCGGCTCAAGCAAATGCATCATCTCGTGGACGACGATGTACTCAAGGCATTGCGCTGGTTTTTTGGCCAAGTCCGTATTCAGTCGAATACTGGCCGTTGCAGGATTGCAGCTCCCCCAACGCGTTTTCATCCTCTGAACGAAAAATCGCTCGACCGTAACCCCCAAATGCGGCTCCCATCGCGCAATCAGGTTTGGAACCTCAAGCCGCAGTTGCTCTCGGTACCATCGCTCCAAGATCTCTTGTTTTTGGCCGCGATCCGCTCCCGGTCGAACGCTCATTGTCATTTTCTTGACTCGTACGGAAACCGATGGCGGTTGGTCTTTTTCTATAACTGTGAGCAACATCCGCTTGCCCCAAACGTAGTGGCTCTCGCGATTGACGTAGTCGCGTGACGTCTCTCGCTCCTGTGCCACAAGCTTCCGCTGCTGCTGCTTGATCCATCCTAGCTTCGAGATCGCAAACACTCGTACCGTATCGAGCTTCATGCGAATCGGGGCTGATATCCGCACTCGGCCCATCGGTGGATGGACGCTCAAATGCACGTTCTTGATCTCCTTGAACGTCACTTCGGCTTCGATTTCCCCAAGCTTGATTTTGGTCACGTTGGCAACGCCCTCCTAGTACTCGCTTTGCGCTTTGATGATCAAAAACAAACGCTCGACCTCTTCGATATTCGGCACGACGCTATAAATCGATTGCTTGACTGTTTGCTCTTTTGACTGAACCCCGCGCCAGCCGTCGGGTCGGTTGGCTTTGACCGCTTCGTCGATCTTCAAGGTGATCATCAAATAAGGGTCTGGCTTGTCGACATAATCCGGAAGCGTCTCCGAGAGCATCATGTTTGCCGCAATGGTTTCCATCGCGTCGCTCTTGAGATTGCTGTACAAAGCTCGTTTGCCAGGTGTATCAAGCTGAGCTGGCAGCGTACTGGCATGGCCATCTTGAACCTGCTTTACCAACGCGGCGATCCGCTTAAGGTACTCTTCGTACTCGATCGCTTCCTGTTTCCGAGCCTCGATGATCTCGTCGAGCAACTCCGACATCGTTTCGTAAAAAGCGGGGTCGTTGAGTTGCTCTTTGATGATCTTGCGGCGAACGTTGTTCTCGATCGATTCTGCAATCGCGCGCCGGTTGTTCTTCATCGATGATAGCTTCTTAGCGATCGCGTCGGCAATTCCCGTTTTGACGATCAAGTCCAACAAGCCGATGTTGTCAAACGGCGAGATTTTCCTAGTCTCGTCGGCTTGGATATAGGTGTCGATCAAGTGCCGCATGTCGGCCTCGTAGGGCTTCATATCGAGCGACTCTCCACTGGCCTGCTTAATGGTCTCCCTGAGGTGCAAGTAATGGTTCTGCAACCGCTCGATCCGTGCGATGTCCTTGCTGGAATAACCGGCGGACTCGAGTTCATCGGCGATGTTGGCATAAGCTCGCACGAGCGATGCGGTCCCTTGATAAAGCGCCGACCGCTGAGGCTCTCGCTCGCTGAGGTCGGTTGGGATCTCGGTATTGCCGCAGAAGTAATGGATGTGCTGCAATTCCCCCTTGGGTGGCTCAACCGGCTCGACCAGCAGCGCCAATTGCTCGATGGCTTGGTCGAGTCGCTGCTTGCCCTTGGCCAATCGGTCTTGGACCATGACCTCGGGATCGGCCCCCAGATCGCTGTGGTCGATCTCGGAAGTGTAAACGGCGATCGTCTTCTCGACCTTTTTGAATAGATCTTTGTAATCGACGATGTAACCAAAATTCTTGTCATCACCATCGAGCCGGTTGGTTCGGCAGATGGCTTGGAACAATCCGTGGTCTTGCATCGATTTGTCGATGTACAAATAGCTGCACGATGGAGCGTCAAAGCCTGTGAGTAGCTTATCGACGACGACCAGAAGCTTCATCTGGGACGGCTCCTTGACGAACCTCCGCTTGGCTAGGTCCTCGTAAGTTTCCGTCTTGGTCTTTCCGGGCTTCGCCTCGACCCCTTTGAGCAGCTCGATGTAAGTGTTGTAAATGAACTGCTTGTCGGTTTCCGTATTGGCCCCGGTCTCTTCCTTGGTGATGTCTTGCGCCTGGGGATTGTACGACGTGATGATCGCACACTTGCCCTTGAGGGATGTCTGTTGGAAGAGGGTGAAGTACTTGGCCGCCTCGTGGATGCTCGATGCGACCAGAACGGCATTGCCTCGCTCGGAGGACAAACGGGGCTTCACGGTGAAGTCAAAGACGATATCGGAAACGATCCGATCCATCCGAGATCGCGAACTCAAAAGCTTCTGCTTGGTTCCCCATTGCTTTTTAAGTTCATCCTTTTGCCAGTTGTTCAGCCCCTTGGTCTTTGCGTCGAACCATTGGTCGATCTTCTCCGGTGCGCTAATCCACTGGTCGATGTCTCTGGCTTCATAGACCAAGTCGAGCACGATGTCGTCCTCGACCGCTTCGCTAAACTTGTAAGTGTGGATGTAGCCTCCGAACACCTCAAGGCTTGTGGCCTTGTCTTTCTTCAGCAGAGGCGTCCCGGTAAAACCGATGAAGACGGCATTCGGAAGCATCGCCTTCATCACACGGTGCAGCTTGCCACCCTGCGTGCGATGGCACTCGTCGACGAACACAAACACATCACCCACCGTGGCGGACGGTTTGGATTCCAGATCCTTGATGAATGCATCGAAGTCGTCGACATCGCGTCGACCGAATTTGTGGATGAGCGAGCAGAGGAGTCGCGGTTTGGCTTGGCCAAGCTGTTGGATCAGGTCCCGGCCGCTGGTGCACCGTGCGATGGTCTCGCCTGCTTCATGAAAGACGTCTTTGATTTGCGAGTCGAGTTCGTCCCGGTCGGTGATGATCGCGACCCGAGCGCTGGGGTTGTTTTCCAAGATCCA
>CAILTZ010000626.1 GCA_903837255.1 uncultured Pirellula sp.
CAAACAGGGTGAAAGGATTCGCCTTGTTCGTCTCCCGCCATCTACGCCAAGAGTCATTGTTGATCCTTTGGCTCCCGGAAGCTCGTAGTCCTCCGTCCCCCCTGGGACTCGTTCACGTCCGGGAGCCTTTTTTTATGCCTGCTGCGAATCGTCTGGGATCGATTGGCAGACGCGCTCCAAGTACTCTTGGAGTACTTCGGCCCCCGAGACGATCTTGAGTTCGATCTCCAAGGCCCATAGGGGCAGTTGGCCGAGTTGATCGCTTGAGAATTTCGCAAGATCTTTTCCGGTGCACAGGATGCTCTGAGGTGGCACGCTGCATTGCGAAGCTCGTTCGATGATTCCTCGAACATCCATTGGGCTATAGGGATGGTGGTCTGGAAAGAGGACTTGTTCGATCACCGGGATCGAGAGGTCCTTGAGTGTCTTCAGGAAAGCGTTGGGGTTGCCGATCCCGCTGACGGCCATCGCTGGTTTCCCACTGAGAGATTCCAAGGGGAGCGACTCGCCTGAGGCATTTCTCCAGCGGACAGGCGAGTGGATGCTCTCTACCCACCCAGCCTTGGGGTTAGCCCGCTGGACCTTGGTCCTGAGACTCGCCAGCTCTTGCGTGGAGACTTGGTCTGAGCGTGTGACGATCACCAAATCGGCTCGGCGGAGACCTTTTAAGGGTTCGCGTAGAAGGCCGCGAGGAAGGAGGTATCCCCAACCGAAGGGGTTGGTGGCATCGAGCAGAACGATATCGAGGTCTCTAGCCAATCGACGGTGTTGGAAGCCATCGTCGAGTACGAGGATCTGCATCTGGAGTTCCTCAACGGCCACGCCAGAGGTTTCGATCCGGTTGGAGGCTTGGAGATGGGGAACATCGGGCAAGAGGGTTTCAATTTCACGGGCTTCGTCGTTGAGCCCGTCGGCTAGCGCCCCGTATCCTCGCGAGAGGATGGCGACTCGATGATCTCGCTCTCGCAGCCACTTGGCAATCCAAACGCAGGCGGGGGTTTTGCCAGTCCCTCCAGCGGTCAAGTTCCCAACAGAGATGACTGGTACTGCCGGGCGATGGGAACGGATCCAACCGAATTCATAGGCTTTGTTTCGGCACAAGACGGCAGCTTGGTAGGGGAATGACGCGAACCAAAGAGCGCCGCGAACCGAAAGAGCTAGCAACGAGTTGTCTTGGGTTCGAAGATATTTTTCGAACGGGTGCATTGGATCGCGTTTGGGAGGAAGAGTTAGGTTCTGGAGAACCGTTCTGAGCTAGTTCATCGAAGCAGATTGTAGAGTTCAAATCGATTGGATGACAGATGGCAAGAGGGCTCCAAGTGCAGCACGCGTTACCCGAATGGGCGATTTCCTTGCTAATTTAGTACTAGCGAATCACAGTGCGGACCAGTGATTATCGGGCATGAGGTCCCCAAAAGCCATCGGCGATTCGAGGGACTAAATCGTCCAGCCCCTGTTTTTGCCTATTTGAAGCATGACTGGTTCATTGCCATCGTTAACGGGTATCGTACGACGGACTTCCAGTCCGTCGTAACACTAACGATTCAACTGCCGATCAGCGATTGTTGTGACCCAGCGTAAGTAGAATAAACCTAACCAGAATTTGGGATACTTAGGCTGGGTCGCACCACAATTCTCGCTTGGCTGTTGGTGAGCTCTTTGGGTGGCTGTGGGTTCCGACCGCCTGCGGCGGGAGCGAGGGGTTTTGGACAGTGTTGACTGGATTGACGGCGGACGTTGTTGACCCTGTTGAGAGTTGAGGTTGTTGACGAGGTTGACAGGCAGGGCGGTTTGAACATCCCCATCAATGACGTCAACAGTGTCCATTCTTTCCGCTGTCAACACAGTCAATCCAGTCAACATCGTCAATCCAGTCACAAAAGCAACCGCCGTCAGGCGGCTTGGCCGTTTGCTCTGGGCGAATGATCGCCAGACTGTTTTGACTCATCGTAAGTAGCGTAAACGTTGGTTCGGTTTAGCTTGGTAAAAGAACGGCAATAAAGATGCTGTGCGTCTTGGGGGCTCTGCCCCCAAACCCCCGGGATTTATCGCATTGTGG
>CAILTZ010000627.1 GCA_903837255.1 uncultured Pirellula sp.
CTTTGCAGACAACAGGGTTGTAGCCTTCGACGTTCGGATCCCTCCTGAGGTGTTCAAGTGCTACGTGACGCATCAAGGCAAAGAAGTCGTCAGTGAAAACCCCTTCCTGATCTCCAATTGATGGACGACTGGACGACCGCGATTGGCATCGGGGTTTCTATTGTGGATTGCTTTTCGGAGCCAGAAAAGACTTTTCGATCCTCGGTATCAACTCCTCGATCGGTACCTCCACCAACACGCTGTGCGATAGTTTTGCCTGCTGCTGGCCGGTAGAATCGTCGGCGGTGATCATCACGGTTGCAACGACCGGAAGCGTCGTCGGAATCCGACCGGTGAGTCTCCGATACGGCTGCTCGATCTCCTGAATTAGCTCGATGACTCCCACGAGAGTAAAACGAGGGTCGACAAAAAACGGTTTGAGATAAGTCAACATCGATTGAATGACCAACTCGGTGCCGATCTCAAACTCAAACGCACCGTCGGGAGACTCCAACTCCACAACCTTGACCGACGGACCTTCGTCGATCTCAAAACCATCGGACGACCCTGCTTTCTTGGCGTTCAAGTAGACCTTCAATTGGTACTTGGTTGCGCCCGGTGCCGAATAACGCCAAGCTAGCTTCTTTCCTGCCTCAACCACAAAGTGATCTTGCTTGTCCTCGAAGCAAAACTCTTTCTCCGCCATAGGCAACGAACCGGCTGGCACACGGTAGACTCGCCCAGCACCCGTTGCATAGAGACTCGGACCGCAGATCGACTCGTGTTCGCGAGACCTGAGCAACTCGTCGTATCGCTTCGTGGAAAGGCCTTCTGTGCCCCCCGGATCTTTACTGATCGGATCTTTACTGAGTGGATCCTTGCTGAGTGGATAAGGGATCCAAGCCAAGAGCGACAACTCCTTGACCGCGGGGTCTTGGTCGGGTGAAAAGACCATCAGCCCTCGGCTAGTCGATCGAGCCAGAGCGTGCAGATCGGCAAGGTAGGTCCCTGGCATGGTCCGTTTGGAGGACCAAGTCGAAACGGCGTGCATTGCAGCGGAAGTCCGCGACTCGCGAATCTTTCGGAATCGGGTCGGATCGACAATCAGTTTCGGAATCTTCAAAGTTTCGTCCCACAAAATTCCATCATGGATCGCCTTGGTAGCATCCAGATCATCTATCCTGATACCCGCTCGAGGCGTAATGCGCAACACCTTCAAATCCGGCAAGCCGACCTCGTAATCGGACCCAAAAGACGCCTCCAGACCCAGTCCCAAAGGTGTTCTTTTGCACAACACCGCAAGCTCGTTAGGTCCCTGAACCTCGAGCCGATAATTCGGAATATCCTCCCCCGGCGAGTGGGTGCTAGGAAGCCGGATCGCACCCAGACGAGCCAGCGAATTTCTATCGAAACGGATCACCCGTCCTGGCGAATGCGAATCGGTCTGCGAATCGGCCAAGGTCGGGATTTGTGAGTTGGTAGAAACAGCATAAACACCCGTCGGATGAATCACGGCATGATCGATCTCATAAGGGACAACGATCCGTTTCTTGATCTCCCGATTGGCCGTATCGTAAAGAACCAAAATCGATTGATCGACCCATTGCGGTCGCTCATGATTTTCAGGGTAGCGCATGGTCACATCGCTAGGTTCAATCCCCCAAACGACAGCCAGCTCCGAATCCTTGGCCCCCGAGATTCCTTGTACGTAAAAATCAAAGCGATCCTCGGTAGGCCGATACCCGATCTCGATGGGCCAAATCCACTCCCGCTTCTCATCCCCTGCGCTGGCGGTCACCAAGATATCTTGCTTACCGAGCAATCGCCGGTCGGGAGTCCAGACAATCTTGCCCTCGTCCAATCGAGGCATGGGGATCTTGGCCGAGTCGTCTTCGCTAGCTGACGTCTTGTGCATACTGAATTCAAAGGCCACCTGCTTGCCGATCGCCGGCTCAGGGATGGGGATCTGCATCTCTTGACCAATCGATCCGAAGCCAGGACGATCTAGCGAAAAATCAAGCGGATGCGAATTCGGCAGATCCAAGCCGTCGAAGGGTACGATCATCAAATGGTCATCGATCGTGGCGACCGCAAGCTCCCGCTTTTGGTCGGCGTACCCATCGATCGATACGCGGCCTACTGAGCCACCATAGCGTCGACGGAAACGCGGATCCCCTTTCAACGCAGCCACCACACCCGAATTGCCAAGTCTGCACAAAGACGACGGGAGTTCAAATTCTGAAATTATTTTCCCGGTAACGCTCGAGCCAAACGCAACCCCTTGGTCGGAAACCCCCAAGGCAACTGGGATCGATTCGCAAAATGCCAATGGCTCGAAATCCGCATGGCTAACCTCTCGCAATGACAATTCGCGCGTGCTTGAGTACGAAGGTTCCAAAAAGGTCGATTCGATCGCAACGGTATTCCCAAGCACTCGCACGCTCGAGCCGGTGGATGTTTTCATTTGGACAGTCGGACGTTCGGAGTATCGCCTGAGTTTCAACTCCTCCCAAGTGGCAAAGTCATATTCGTACACGTTTGGGTTGGTCGATGCACCTTTTGCGTAAATGGTCCTACCGTCACACGATACTTGCATGTCGATCCACTTGACGGCGGGAGCTTCCTCGACTCGCTTGTCCGTCAAGTCGACTCGGTAGACACTCACCCAAGGCGCACTGGAATTATCCGTTTTCTGAAGAAAGTATAGATAAGGATCCGATGGGTTGCTGCTACTGGCAAGACAACTGATGTTGGTGTCCCGGGGCACCGGAATGGTTTCAACAACCTCAAGCCGCTGGGCGTCGACCAAGGTGATCTCCGCTTTTGAAGAGCAAGCGTACGCAAACCACCGTCTTTCCTTGAACTGCTTGAAACACACAGCGTTCGGCAAACCCTTGACGGGGAAAACCCCGAGCGGATCGGTCTTGCCGTTCTTAAGATCATCGACCGAGAATACGACAATGCCTTTTTTGTCATCCGTTAGTGCGATACTCCCAAGCTCTGGGTCATAAGCACTCGACCAGCACATCTGCGGCAGTCGGTAAAAAATCGCCCCATCCTGCCGAGGAATTTTTTGGAATCCATTCTCATCCCTGTCGATGTCGTTGTCCGAGGCCAACGATGGAACGAGCACCATCGGCGATTTGTACGGCTCGGTTCGTTCAATGATAACCCTATTATCGGGGTTATTGCTGCCGGGGTTATTGCTGCCGGGGTTGCTTTTCATGGCCTGAGTCATCGAGGAGCCAGCCATGGTGGTCTCGGGTTCTCGTAGATAATACCAAGAGGCTGCTCCCAAGATCGACACAGCGGACAGAGCGATGGCAAGAATCGCTTTCGGCGATAAATCGCTAGATCGTTTCGCGCGCTGCTCGGGTGCTTCGCTGGCTAGCTCTGGGACGCTGATGACTTGTTTGCAGATCGGACATCGGATCTGATACCCTGCATACTTTTCCTCAATCTGTAGCTCATGCCCGCCGGAGCATCGGACTTTGATCCGCATTTAATAGTTCCTTGAATTCGACAGCGGGAACGAGACGTAATTCTGATGAACGCCATCGCTGGTGATCGAAACGATGATGTCTACATTGGCCTGCGTGAAGAGCCCAGGAACTTTCCACAGCAATTCCCCCGTGGCAGAGACCTTCATGCCCGACGGACCGCTTAGTAGTCGGTATCCGATGTTTGGTCGATTGGTCTCCACCGTGATCTGGGTCTGATAGATGGCCCCGGGGGTGAATTTCTTATTCTTTGGAGGGGTAGCCACCAAATAGTCGGCTGCGGACTTTTTGAGCTCCGCCTGCATGTCAAAGGGTTGAACGAGAATCGTGTCGTTGGAAAAGGGAATCGAAACGAGTATCCCGGCTTCGACATCCAAATACAGACGCTTATCGAGGATCGGGCCGTTGAGCGCTCCGTTACGTGACATGACCTCTAGGCCGACGAGAGGAAAACCGGCCAAGGGGGCTTCGGCCCCGAATTGACGAACATGGACTAGGGTGTCTTGTGCGACTGGTCTGTCGTTTGACTTCCTGCTTCGAACGGACAGATAGATATTCGGATGCGAGGTTGGGAAAAGGGTAGGTTGGGATGATGATGTCTGAAATGATGATGTCGATTCGACACCTGAAAGGGATGGGTTCAGAACTCCACCGGATCCGGTCAGGATATGCATCCCGTCGGCTGTAGGCACAACATGCCCAAAGGAACTGTGCTCATATCTGGCAGTTAGGTAGCGATCGGACAACCTTGCAACAATAACGCCCGAGGGGCTCCCGAGGGATCCCCAAGCCCCAAAGACTTTGCCATCGGCCGATGCGCGTATGCTCTGCCCACTGCCAGAGTGGACACCCCGGATACGATCCGACCCTCTTTTTTCAACTTCAAATGGAATCGACTTGAGCTTCAACGGATCCACCAACATCCAGTTCGCACCCGACAAACCACCTTTCTCAGACTCGCAAATCATCAGCAAAGGTCCATTGGACGCCTCTCCGG
This sequence comes from uncultured Pirellula sp., assembly GCA_903837255.1. Classification (GTDB taxonomy): domain Bacteria; phylum Planctomycetota; class Planctomycetia; order Pirellulales; family Pirellulaceae; genus JBKCUI01. Next base: position 4,477 of record CAILTZ010000627.1, read on the forward strand.
CGACGATCGCAAGGATTTTGCCATCGCACGCTGATGGGGCAACCTTTTCGAGTTCAAATGTCGCGAGCGAATAACGCTGCAAATTCTTTTTGATCGGATCGACCACAAAGAAATGCTCCATGGTTCCGGCCACCAACGCCTCGGGAGAGGAAAGCGGCAAAATTTTCACGATCTCCGACTGATCCAAATCGATGATGGCCAAGCTTGCCGTACCGCTCATGGTCACTAGGAGGAATCGCCCATCTGCAGCGCGAGCCACATCGGTCATTTCGCTGGGCAGGGGAATCGTTTTCTGTTTGCCGGTGTACTTGGGTCGCTGCCGAGTAGTATCGGCAGTCAAATCCATGTTCAGCGAATTGATTGCTCGATCCGACTGCGAGTCGGCTTGGGCATCGGCTTTGGCGTAAAGCTCCGCGGCTTGACTCATCGTTTCATTGATGACTTCTTGAATGATTACTTTTCCCTGGCTTTTGATCACCAAGTTGAATACGAAATCATCCTGCTGTTTTCCTCGCTCGAATTCGGCGAAAACAGCCTTGGATAGCGGTATGCTGGCTGGGACTTCGCCACAGTCGACCTTCAGTTGCGGTAGCGTCGCAGCATCGACCGTCAGTGCATTGCCATCTTGCAAAAGAATCGAGTTGGTTTTTCCATCCTCCGAGCGCCGCATCGATGCGATCGAAGAGAGCCAAAGCTCTTTGCCGTTGAGCACCAGCCGATCGTTGGCTACCACCCCACGGATCTGACCTTCCGAAAGGACGATGCGTCCGCGCAGAGGGATCTTTTTCGGATCGTCTTGCGATACCGATACAGGACCCTGAAATTGATTCTTGCCGATGGACTTCAGCGGAACTTCGATTTTGCCGCTTGTGGAGCCGATGCACCATATTTCAGCGCTAAGATCCGGGATATCCTTTTGCATGCTGATCAGACCCACTCGCACATCGCTGGGGATGTAAGGGTCGAGCAACAGTCCACCGGCATCGACACTATAGAACGGGGTATGCAGCATCGGCCAAAGTTTCTCCACAGGGATCGCAAAGTTCACCCCTGAGGCTAGCAAGCCAAAGCTCACGATCCCGACCACCTTGCCCGATGCATCGACCACCGGGCCACCAGAGTTGCCCGGATTCAAGGTGGCATCGAGCTGAATGTACTCGACCACTCCGCTCTCTTTTCGTATCGCCGTCAGCTTACCGACGTTGACACTGATCGAAGGATTCTCTCCCTTCTTGACAGTAAGCTGTTTGCCAAATGGGAATCCAAAGGCGATCAGGTCCATCGTCTCGTAGAGGTTCGGCTCTCGGGCGAGCTCCAAGGCGGTAAGTTTTTTATCTCTGGGAACACTGTAGGCCTTGAGGACCGCCAGATCGTCGGCTTTGTTCATAAGCACAACTTCCGCCGAAAGACTCCATTCATCGGCTTCGCTCGACTGCATGACCAGTTTGACGCTACCTCTCAAGCCTAGGTCTTCGACCACATGATGGTTGGTGACAAAGACCCCGAGCGGGTCGATGCAAAACGCACTCGCAACCTTATCCTTGCCTACTTCGACCAAGGCTACGGATGCCTTGCCGGTTTGAATCACCGCTCGGTCTTGTGCCCTCCCTCTCGGGCAGTCGGTGATGAGCAAGCTTCCGAGAGCGGTAGCCAGAGCAAAGAGTTGGATTAGGCGAGGCATGCAATAAATCCTGAGAAAAGATGGGTTTGATGGATTTTTAGACACGAAAGACCCAGAGTCAACAACCTCGAAACTAATTTCCGGATTCGATCGCACGCAGGAATGCTGTTTGAACTGCGACGATGCCCGACGAGCACCAGATTTTGCGATTGGTATTGCACGAAGGTCGCTACAGAGAATCCACGAGCCGCCATCGGGGCATACGGTTTCCGCCCCCCAATTTCCACCCCCATTTTTTTGCCCCCCCATTTTTTTGCCCACCAATTTTTTTGCCGTTCTCTGCAACGGGAAAGCTTTCGAGAGGCTTTTTTATCGGTACACTATGGGAGCCCGAGACCCCTTGAGCCCTTTTGATGGCAGGAATACCGAAAATGACCCCTCCTTTTGAACTCTTTTCCAGTCGCTTGCAAAGCCGATCGCTGGCGATATTGGCCACTGTAGCCATGCTGCTAGCCGGATGCACTGGCAGCGACAACAAGAATGCCGGGCAGCCCAAGGCCGGTTCTCCTAATGCCGGGGCCGGGGCCTCAGCAAGCACTCCGACCAAAGCGGGTGCCAAGCGAATCATTCTGCTCAATAACACCGACTCGCCCTTTTGGGACGCTGCTCGAGCAGGAATTAAAAAAGCCCAAGAGGATCTCAAACTCACCGACGCCGGATTCACCGCTAGCATGGACTCCAACGACGGAACCGAAACCGGCCAAATCGAAAAGCTCCGTCAGTATGGGACCCAAAGCGATATCGCGGCGGTGATCATCTCGCCTATCTCGTCAACCAACCCAGCCATCGCCGACGAACTCAAAAAACTCAAAGCCAAAGGGATCACCATCGGTTGCTTTGACAGCGATCTGGACAAGAAATTTCAAGAGCACCGCGAGTTCTACGTCGGTACCAACAACATCGCCGGCGGGAAAGTCTTGGGAACAGCCGCCAAGATGCTCAAGCCCGATGGAGCTCCCTACGTTCAATTCGTCGGTGTCGATAGCCAACAAAACGCTATCGAGCGCATGGAAGGCTTTACCTCAGCCGTCGGCGATAGGTTCGCTCAAAAGGATCGCAAGCTCGACGATGCCGACCGCAACCGCGCTCGTGACAATGTCCGAGATGTGATTGCCAAGTATCCCGATCTATCGCTCTTGGTCGGTATCTGGTCCTACAATGCACCGGCGATCGTCGACGTGGTCAAAGAGAAAAAGGCCCGAGGCAAGTTCACTATCGTCACCTTCGATGCCGAAGCCATCGCTATCCAGCAAATGGCCGAAGGAATGATCGATGCAATGGTTGTTCAAAACCCATTCGCGATGGGATACGAATCGGTTCGATATGCGTTTGCCAAGTCCAAGGGAGACCAGGAAACGCTCAAGGGGATGTTCCCGAACATCGGCCAACCCGGTGGCGATATCCTCGATACGGGTCTAAAAGTTGTCGTTCCACCAGGATCGCCACTGAAGCCCGAAATGTTTGAGTCGTTCGGAAAAAGCGTCGAATTCCTGGATATGGCCGCCTTCCAAGATTGGCTTAAAAAGTACGATCTGACGAGTTCATGAGCAGCGACCACGCGAGCCCCTTGGGACGCTTGTGGTCAAGCGTCGAGTTCAAGCTGATTCTATCCTGGTTGTTGGTCGTTTTA
>CAILTZ010000628.1 GCA_903837255.1 uncultured Pirellula sp.
CAGGTCGCCTTGGGACAACGCGAGTCGATCCAGGTCTTTGGAAACGATTACCCGACTCCCGACGGAACCTGCATTCGCGATTATATCCATGTTGAGGATTTGGCGGTCGCACACTTGGCCGCATTGGAAAAACTCCAGCCAGGGAAGGTCCTCGAGGTGAATCTAGGCACCGGCGTAGGCAATAGCGTTCTGGAAGTCATCGATGCATGTCGCAGCGCCAGTGGTCATCCGATACCCGTAATCATGTCACCTCGTAGACCTGGGGATCCTGCCAAGTTGGTGGCGGAATGTTCCCTGGCCAAAACACTCTTGGGCTGGGAACCGCGTTACAAACGTATCGAGGAAATCGTCCAGACGGCTTGGAACTGGCACCGATCTCACCCCAATGGGTATTCCAGCGTTTCGCAAAGCTAGGACCGAAGGTTACCGTGCAAGACATTATCATCGAAAAACCTTATGAGTTTATTCCGCCGAATCGGCGGAGATGGTTTCCTCGCACGGTCCTGAAGCTCAACATCGTCCCATGGTATCTGCGACGCTACGAAGGGGTCGTGTCGCATCGGCTCGAGGGGATCGATCACTTTCGCGAGTCGCTCCGGCAAGGCCATGGAGTGTTGCTGGCTCCAAATCACTGCCGATACGCAGACCCTCTGGTCCTATCGCACGTTGCCGTCGCGGCCGACACGCTGATGTATGCGATGGCCAGTTGGCATTTGTTCCATCAAAGCCGTTTTCAGCGGTGGGCGCTCAGGACCATGGGTGCCTATAGCGTCTATCGCGAGGGGCTCGATCGCCAAGCGCTCGATTTGGCAATCGAAACGCTGTCGGTTCCCGATCGTCCCTTGGTGGTCTTCCCAGAAGGATCGGTTTTTCGCACCAACGATGTGCTACAACCGCTCCTCGATGGGGTGGCCTTTATAGCCCGGACGGCGGCCAAGCGGCGTGCCAAAGAGGGCAAGGGTGGCAAAGTGGTGATTCATCCGGTAGCGATCAAGTACCTGTTCCACGGAGATCTCAATCAGGCGATCGGCCCGACACTCGAGTCGCTCGAAAAACGGCTGACATGGGAGGCTACCAAGCAGGCACCGATTGTTGAACGCATCGCCAAGATCACGCACGCGATGCTGAGCCTCAAGGAGATCGAGTATTTAGGGGCTCCGCAAACCGGTACGTTCGTCGAGCGTCAAGAAAAATTGGTCGACCATCTACTCGATCCGCTCGAGAAGGAGTGGTTGGGCAAGGAGGCACAAGGACCGATCATACCGCGCATTAAAGCGATCCGGATGAAAATCGTTCCGGAGTTGACCACAGGTGAGTTGACCGAAAAAGAGCGAGAACGCCGGTGGCAGCAACTCTCACGAGTCTATCTGTCTCAGCAAATCGCGTCGTATCCACCGGAGTATTTGACCTCCCCGACGACCGATACGCGAATCCTAGAGACCGTGGAGCGATTGGAAGAGGACTTGACCGACAAGGCAGGCATCCATGGCCCCATGGAGGTGGTTATCCGGATCGACGAGGCGATTGAGGTGCAGGCCGATCGGGCGCCCAAGGGAGAAGAGGATCCGCTCATGAAGACTTTGCGCGAGCGGTTGCAGGGGATGCTTGACGATCTGGCCCAATGGAGCAATCCGATTAGTGTTTAACCACAAGCAAGCCTTGTTGCTGGTGATGTCTGTCTATGAGGGTCTTTAGGCTTCGAAGTTGCCTGAGATGCCCAGTCCACTGCCGAGGTGAATCTCGCAAGCCAGCCGCGCGGTGACGAACATCCACTCGCACAATTCCGGCGAGTGGTCAAAGCAAGCTTTGAGTTCGCTGCGTAGATAAGCCAAATCGCAGGGGCCTCGCAAGCGGTTTCGTTCTCGATAGATCACCGGCCAAACGCAGTTCCATGTTCGCCTCATCCAAGGGCTCAGGCCGTAGGCGTCGGCAAGCAGAGCGTCGCGGTGCCACTGGGCAAAGTCGCCGATGCAGGTGGTCCAACCTGTCGAGTCGGGGTTGAAATTGCTGAGCACAGCTTTGGATTTAAATCGATCGTTAGCGTTGGCTAACGCATCGATCAATCGTTCGGTAAGCAGTTCGAAACTGGGCCGTGGGGCGAGGAATTCCGATTCGTATTCTAGGCTCATCCAGTCAGGTTGCACAAAGCGGACCGTCCAGGTCCTTGGGGACCATTCAAGCGTGCAGGCGAGATTCAAAACATCGCCCGAGGGAAACGCATTGACATTCATAGGCTTGCTTCGACGAATGGCTTGTTTGCGAACCATAGTCGTCCAGTCTTGCGAAGTGATTCTTGCAGCGGCTCGGATCGAGCCTTTTTCTATGCCGAGGCTTATTAACCAGCGTGTCAGTGGATCTTCGATGTCTGTAGTCAGTTGCTCAAGATTGGGAGTAAAGACGAATTCCTCGTCATCTTCAAAGTGCCATGGCGAGCTTTTGGCGGGAATGAGTTCCAAAAAGCCATCGAGGTTAGTTTCCTGCGAGTACTTCCAGAGCTTGATCGCTTCGTCTTTTTGCTCGGGGAGCGTTTCGCTGGCCGTGAGGACTTGGATGGTGGTCAGCCAAGGCCGGATCGATCGAGCTTTTTCGTGGTTGACGCACAGGGTTAAGGCTTGAAGCCAGCTTTCAGTGAACTCGCGTTGATTAGTCATGTTTTGCGATATAGCTGCTTGCGGGTACCGAGTGCTAGAGAGAAACGATCCATCGAGCGACTTGTTATAGCGAAAAGTCGACGATCGTCATGCCTGAATTGGGGAACTCGGCCATCTGCGTCAGAAGCTTGGCTCCTTCCTCAAGGTCCACGGTATTGCTCACCAATCTTTCAGGAGCCAGTTTCCCTGAGGCGATCATATCGAAGATGCGAGGGTAGTGGGTCGGTTGCATTCCATGGCTACCGTAGATCTCAAGCTCTTTAGCGATGACGCTTGCCATCGGTATTGCGGGCCGAGCGTGCTCGGCGAGCATCAATCCGACTTGGACATGTCGTCCGCGTTTGGCTAGGCATTCGATCGAGTTGTAGCAGGTCTGCGGATGGCCTAGCGCATCGATCGAGACGTGCGCTCCCCGCTGGGTGATTTCGCGGATGGCCGAAACGACATCGACTTTGGAGGCATCGAGGATAGCTTCGGCGCCGAAGTTCCGAGCCGATTCGAGTCGGCTCTCCTGCACATCAATAGCGATGATTCTTGCACCTAGGGCTTTGGCGATCATCTCGGCCGAGAGTCCCACACCACCGCAGCCATGGATCGCAATCCACTGATCTTGCTTGAGCTGGGCTTGATCGATCAAGGCACGGAAGGCGGTAATGAAACGGCAACCGAGGCTCGCGGCGCTCACAAAATCGATCGAATCCGGTAGAGCGACCAGATTGGTATCGGCATGCTGGATCAGGACTCGGTCGGCAAAGGCACCCCAGTGGGTGAATCCAGGCTGCGAGTGATTATCGCAGATGTGGGTGTTTCCTGATCGGCATTCGACGCACGATCCACATCCACAACAGAACGGAACAGTCACGCGTTGTCCGACGCGGAATTGTTGGACCGATTTGCCGAGTGCGGCGATCACGCCTGAGAGTTCATGTCCTGGGACATGAGGAAGGGCGACATCGGTGTCGTGACCCATCCAAGCGTGCCAGTCGCTGCGGCAGATGCCGCACGCTCGGACTTCGATCACCGCCGCATGTTGATTTGGGACCGGTTCAGGGACATCCTCGATGGCGATGGAGCCTTGGAAACTCCGGAAGATTGCAGCGCGCATGGGGTACTACGAGGTGAGCTCGTCGGGTTCATTGGCTAGGACGCGCGTTTCGACCGGGCCGCGACCTTTCCCAATCGCTTGGGTGTTGTGGATGCTGATCGAGACTTGGCGGATAGCCCGTTGGATAATCCGTTTCAGGTCGGTCTCTCCTAAGGCGATCAGCGCGGTGATGACCGAGGACAGGACGCAACCGGCACCGTGTGTGTTTTGCGTATCGAATTGCTTGGACTGGATCGCGATGTTCTCTTTGCCAGATCCCAAGATATGTTCGGATTGACCGTCGATGTGACCCATCTTGGCCAGCACAAATCGAGCCCCCATCTGATGCAGATCATGGATGGCCTTGGCGACGTCTTGGTTGGTGTTCAAGGCGATTCCGGTGAGCTTTTCGAGTTCGAAGCGATTGGGGGTCACCAAGAAAGCCTTTGGCAAAAGACGTCGATAGGCAGCCACCGCATCGTCGGATACCAAAGAGTCGCCGTGCTTGCTGACCATAACCGGATCGACGATCAGGGGAAAGTTAAAGCGTTGAGCGGCCTGATGGATCGCGTCGATCGTTTCGGCAGTGCCTAGTGCACCGGTCTTGGCCACGACGGGTTGGAAATCGTCAAGGACTGCATCGAGTTGATCGAGCACCAAGTCGGTAGGTAGATTTTCCACACGGCGGACACCCAAAGAGTTTTGGGCGGTGATCATCGTCACGACCGATGCACCATAGACGCCGAATTGTTGAAAGGTTTTCAAGTCGGCTTGAAGTCCTGCCCCGCCGCTTGGGTCGGAACCTGCGATGGTCAGAGCAATAGCGTTGGGGCGGTATTCAGTTGGTCGGTTCATGGGGGGAAAATCCTTTTTTGGAATCGAGAGTGTTACGGTCCCAAACGATCCACTTGCCAACCGCCTGGGCGACGAAGGTAGCGGAATCGATCGTGGAGGCGCGAGGGCCGCCCTTGCCAGAATTCGATGAGCTCTGGGCTTACGCGATATCCCCCCCAGTGCTCTGGGCAGGGGACCTCGGCTCCTTGGAGTTTTGCATCGAGGTCTTCGACCAGTTGGGTAAGAGTCGACTCATCTTGGATGATCTGGGATTGAGGAGATGCATTGGCGCTGAGTTGGCTTGATCGGGGCCGGGAGCGAAAGTATTTTTCCGAGAGGCTCGGATCCACTTTGGTCGCAAATCCTTCGACCCGAATTTGCCGTTCTAGGATTGGCCAGAAGAAGCCTAGTGCGACGCGGTTATCGGTCGCAATCTGCTCCCCCTTGGAAGATAAGTAGTTGGTAAAGAAGGTGAATCCTCGGTCATCAAATTCTTTGAGCAGCACGATCCTGCATGCCGCACCACGCTCGGGCTTGGCCGTAGCCAAGCTCATCGCGTTGGGTTCAAACCATTCGGGAAGGTCCATCGACCGGAGCTCGTCGAACCAAGTTCGGAACAGCGCGATCGGATCATCGGGCATTTGATCGCGGGTAAGGGACCCGAACCGATAGTCTCGTCTCAAGTGATGGATGGTCATTGACTATTGGCTTGAAGACTATTGGCTGGAGGATGATTTTTTGCCGAGAATGAAAGCATCGATTCCCCATCCGTCTTTTTCGGTTCGGACCACCAATCCACGGGGGGTGAAAAAGTGCTTTACCTGTTCATAGGGAGGCAGTTTGCTTCCTTGAAACTCTTGCGGTTTGGACTTGTCGGTTTTTAAGACTCGTTCGGCGATGATCGCCATGAGCGACCTGGATTGAGGCAGGATGCCTTGGCGGAACAGCTCATACTGCATTTCGGCAGAGCGGTCGGCAAGGTTGATTTCACAGAAGGATTGGCCCTCGGCGCTGAGTAACTTCGTTTGCATAGCTCGGACGAGTTGAACGGAGTCCTGCTTTTCAAAGTCTCCGTGGATTGCTTGGTTTTTGGCATTCTCGATGACTTGGATGAGCGCTTCGGGATTGGAGGCAAAGACAAAGTAGCCGTCGATGAGGCTTACGCCCCATTTATTCAGAAGCGGTTTTTCCTCCTCTTCCTCCTTTTGGTTCTTATTGCCTGGATTGTTGAATTCGATGACCTCTTCTTCCTCTTCGTCGTTGGAGAATTTCCAGATGCGGTAGTCACCGATATCCTCGATTGACGAACCGGGCTCGCTGGTCGAGTAGCGGTTAAGGACCCCGTAGAGTTTGTTCTCCGGGTCGTTGAGTTTGATGCAGATCAACGATCGCTTGGAGTCGGGAGTGATCGGTTCTGTGATTTCGGTGACGGTGTAGAACTCTTGGCCGATGTGCGGAAGGATCTCGTTTCGGATGTCGATTTGAGGGCCTTGGGGATCGTTTTTGATCTGCTCTAGAATTTCATCGAATTGGGCCTCGCCGATGTAGGCATCGACAATCCCTCGAAGCTTGGGAAAGGCATCGGTGAAGTTCCAGGAGAAGCCCAACACGCTGGCCGAACCAGCAGAGATCCATGGGGGCGGAATCAGAGCATTTTGGTTCGGGAAATCAAGGATTTGAACCGACTCGGGTACTTCTTCCTCGCGAAGAATGAAGCCTTGGTGGTGCATGTCGAGATCTTCTTTGGCCAGCTGAACGCTCCCCGCGGCCACCAAGATGCTCCCGAAACCTTGGTCTTCGAGAAGTTTCAGGAGATCGACTTGCTTTTTGCCTTTCGGGACCGCGATCGATCGCAGGAGTTTTCCCAACCCTAAAGGTTTGACAAAGTACTCGACTTCAGCCAGATGTTGGTCGCGAACAATTCGCTGTTGGACTTTGGTGTAGAGTTCCGACTTGGCCAGCGAGTCCTCGGGGGGGGTGGATTGGGCGTCGATGAGTTCTTGAATAGAGCGAAGGTCGTCTGCGATGAGCAGTTGGTTCTTTGAGACGGCGAAGTAGGAGTCGCGGGCTCGTCCGTCGGTCGATAGTTTTGGGATACTGTAGTGCTTGACTTCGATTCCGCCGATGTCGAGCTTTTTGAGGGTCCCTTTCTGGCTTTCCATGTCGGTACCGACGCGTTTGAAAAACGTTTCAAGGGCTTCGGCCCGATCGGCCACATCGATCAGAAGTGCTAGCGAAAAGGGTTTTTCGGTCACCTCTGGTCGGGAGATCAGTCCCAAGGCGGCTTGGCCCGAGCAAAGGTTTTCGAGGTCTTCGATTTTGAGGCTTAGCTGCCAGCCGGCCGAGGCCAAGCGGCGGCGGAGTTCCTCTTGTTGATTGGACCAGAACTCCTTCATTCTTTCGTCGTCGGCTAGTTCACCGAGCTGGGTCTGTTTCCAGTTTTTCAGAAACCCAGAGGAATTAGGGAGGGCCGCAAAGGCTTGGGTCGACGAGGGGAACAGATCGACGGCTTTTGGCAATTCCTGGGCCGATGCGGTTTGGATCAGCGACCAGCCGATCAAAAGCATCCAGCTTGCCAGCATCCAGCTTGCCATAGCGCGGTTTGGGCGTTGGTCGGGCCAGCGGGTCGAGAGTGCATCGCTTCGGATGAGTCGCACAGGGGGAGTCTCCATTCGTGACAATCTTGTCAAAAAGCGAATAGCCTTTCGCTTACCAAGCGTGTATGGTATCCCAAAACACACCGATTGTGGACTTGGGGTAGGCAACACGCCCTTTTTTCCCAAAACCACCTTTTGGCTGCTGCTTCTAATCATGATTCGCTCGTAAATTTCTTTTGTTTCCCGCAGTCTTTTCACGCATCTTCAAATCTTTGCATCATGGTAAAAGACGAAGAAGTCCTTGTGGTGCCGGCAACGTTGCTGGTGGAATTGGGGCCTTTCTCAGGATTCCAACCCGCCATTGACCGCTATTTGCCTGCCCTTTTGGACCGTACCAATCAGTCGTTTCGTCCCAGGAGTCTTGTGGAAAACGATCCTTCGTTCAAACAACTTATTCCGTATGTGATCCTCGAGTGCAATGACGAACAGCAAACCCGACTGTTTCGCTACACCCGAGGCAAGGGACAAGGAGAAAAACGGCTCCACGCTTTGCAGTCCATCGGCATCGGCGGGCATATTTCTGTAGAGGATGCCCAAGGCGACGACTGGTATCGCAACGGAATGCAGCGGGAGTTGTCCGAGGAAGTCCTCATCGAGTGCGGAGGTAAGGACCAAATCGTTGGGTTGATCTACGACGATACGACCGAGGTTGGGCGTGTCCACTTGGGGGTCGTGCATGTGATGCAATTGTCCTCGTGCATGGCCACGCCGCGCGAGGATCACCTGCTTGACGCAGGATTTCTTCCCGTCGATGAGATCAAACTCCAAGCCAGTCAGATGGAGACCTGGTCACAGTTGTGCCTGAGGAATCTTTACTGAAAAGAGTCCTCAGGCGGCGGGGTGTCTTTGCTTTTGCAGAAGTCCCGTAGGTTTTCCGTTTCTATCAAAGATCCATCGGAGCCAAAGAGCTTGACTTGTTGCTCGTCGATGTGCCACACAAGGCTGAATCCAAGCAGCGAGAATCGGCGTCCGATGTAGCAACCACCTTGGAGCAAGGTCGTCTCGAGCATCGAATGCGGTAGCTCTTGGATACTCCGCGCGCGGATCCAATCGCGAAACCGCTTGCGTATCGACTCGGCCTTCAGAGTGTTTGTCCCGAAATTCATACAGGGTCCTATCGGCAGGCATAAGACCTGCATTGAGGGCCAGTTCTAACGATTGATCCATTTCTAAGGATTCTTTGGGTGAAACTTGTTCACCAAGAGCTTGCGGATTAGCTAAGCTTTGCCGCAGGCAGCGTCCGATCCAAACACAAAGCCGAATCTGGACCTGTTCAATGTGGCTATGGGGTTGGCAATGCAAGCATTCCTGCACACGGTGGCGTTTTCCTCTGGGCAAGAGGCGATTTTCGGTCCAGACGTGAGATCTGGATCGGATTGGAGGTATGTTCGCCAATGGTGGCCTAGCGACCAGGCGGCATGGGGAGCTTTGACGATCATCCATGGGTTTGGGGACCATGGTGGACGCTTCGAGGGGATGGCCACAAGCCTTGCGAGTTTGGGGCTGGCCGTCACGGCGATGGATTTGGTCGGACATGGACTTTCCCCGGGTCGTCGCGGGGTGATTGACTCGTACGATCAGTTGCTCGACGAGGTTGAACGCTCTATGGCGTTGTCCCAGCGGACTTGGCCCCAAATGCCTCAGTTTTTGTTCGGGCAGAGCATGGGTGGGAACTTGGTCCTCAATTGGATGCTCCGGCGGCCGGAGTCTGCCCGATGTTTGCTAGGCGCGATTGCCGGGGCGCCGTTGCTCAGGTCCAAGAGCATGCCCAAGGAAAAGTTTATGCGGGCGGGCCGTTGGCTTGCGGATCGCTTGCCAAATTTCCGAGTTCCAACGCCTGCCAGGGTTGAATGGCTATGTGCAGAGCCTCGGGCTCAGGACGCCTACCGCCGCGATCCGCTGGTGCATCGCACCATGTCGCTGAGGCTTGCAACGAGCTTGGTCGACAGTGGAATGTGGGCTATGGAACGGGCCGCAGAATTAATGGTGCCGAGTTTGCTGATCCATGGTTCGGAAGATCGCTTGACGTGTCCGATGGCGACCCAGGAGTTCGCGCGTCGGGCTGGGCCTAACGCGGAGTTTTTGTTGTACCAAGGGTGTCGTCACGAACTGCACGAGGAGCCCCCCAGGCAGTACATTTTCGAAACCTTGGCCAGTTGGGCCAAAAATCGTTGCATTCGAGCTTGGGTTTTGCCTGGCAATTTAAGGCCAAAGGGTGAATCAAGTCGAATCTCCGAGCAATCCTCTTTGAAGGCTACTGCGTCTATTGAGGGAATCGCTCACGGGTCCTATACTGCACCGGGTCTCTAAACCCATCGTCCTATCGGACGGCTAAGTAGGCCCTATTGCCCCATTAGACGTGTATGAAAAGCGAACGTAGTCAGATTCAAGAGTCGGATCTTTTGGCTGACAAGATCGAGCAGAAGTTTGCCCAGATCAAACCATACTTGCCTGCTCTTTTAGGCATCACCGGCACGGTGGTTTTGGGGTTGCTCGGCTACGGGATTTACACCAGCCAGCAAGAAGGACGAGCAGCGAGGGGTTGGACCGATTTTTACTTCTCCGATACATCCCCTCAGGACCTCGAGGCAATCGCTAGCGATTTCTCCGACACCAGCGCCGGGACCTGGGCCAAACTCACCGCCGGGGATGCCAACATGGCCAAGGCTTTGGAAAAATGGAATGTCGATCGAACGGTATCCGATCAGTACTTCAAACAGTCCGTAGATGACTACCGAGCGGCAGCCAAGGC
>CAILTZ010000629.1 GCA_903837255.1 uncultured Pirellula sp.
ATCTACAATGCAAAAAGACAGTCGGTTTGCACAGAGATCGTCCCAGAGGAATCTGGTAGTATGGGGCTAGAGTCCCACTTGCTTACCGCAATCCATTGCACCCTTTAAGTTTCCCAACGTGCCCCCCATTGCCAAGACGCCTTCGATCCGGATCCGAACCGCCACCGAGTACGATGCAAGACCCGACGGACAGTACGTCCTGTACTGGATGACGGCTTACCGTCGGCTCGAATCGAACTTTGCGTTGCAGCGGGCCGTGGAACTGGCCATCGCCTGGAACAAACCGCTGATCGTCCTCGAGGGGCTCCGCATCGGCTATCGCTGGGCCTCGGACCGATTTCATCGATTCATCCTCGATGGCATGCTCGACAACCAGCAAACAGCAGCTTCGTTGCCTATCACGTATCTGGCTTATATCGAGCCCGAAAAAGGGGACGGGGGCTCATTGGTCGAGACGTTGGCCAAAGAAGCATGCATCACCGTGACCGACGATTTCCCATGCTTCTTTCATCCGAAGCTTTATGGATCGATCGTCAAGCGTTGGCACTGCGCAGTGGAGCTTGTCGATAGCAACGGTATCCTACCCGTGCGCAACACGGATCGAACGTTCACCGTCGCCCACTCGTACCGTCGCTACATGCAAAAGGAGATCGCTCGAGAGAGCCCTGCGTTTCCTCACAAAGATCCGTTTCGAAACGTGGAATTACCCAAACTCAAAAAACTTCCTGAGGCGATTACCAAGCGATGGAAGTTTCTTTCGCAAAGAGAGCTTGAGACGTACGATTTGAGCAAGCTCGAGATCGACCATAGCGTGCCACCTGCATCGTCTCGTGGTGGGCGAAACGAAGGGCTAAGGCTGCTGAGAGAATTTGCCAAAATCAAGCTTGAGGATTACGAGCAAGCTCGCAACGAGCCGGACCAGTACGGATCGAGTTCGCTCAGTGCCCACTTGCACTTTGGGCATGTCAGTGCCCATGAGGTTTTCCAAGCCATTGTATCGAGCGTGTCGGGTTGGTCCTTTGCAGACATCAGCAAGCCCAATGGCAAGATGAATGGGTTTTGGAATTTGGGAGTCAATGCCGAGGCGTTCATGGATCAGCTGATGACTTGGCGCGAGATCGGCTTCAACATGTGCGTACAAGAGGCCAACTATGACCGATACGAGTCCCTACCGGCTTGGGCGCAAAAGACGCTCAACGATCATGCTGCGGACAAGCGTCCGTATGTGTATAGCCTCGAGGAGTTCGAATCGGCTCGTACGCACGATACGCTTTGGAATGCAGCCCAGCGGCAGTTGGTGCTCGAGGGCCGAATTCACAATTACCTGCGGATGCTTTGGGGCAAGAAGATCCTGCATTGGAGTCAGACGCCTCGCGAGGCGCTCGATATCATGATCCAATTGAACAACAAGTACGCGTTGGATGGCCGCGATCCGAACTCCTACAGTGGTATCTTTTGGGTCTTGGGCCGTTACGATCGGGCTTGGGGGCCCGAGCGCGAGGTGTTTGGCAAGATCCGGTACATGACCAGCGAGTCGACCCGTTCCAAGTTTTCCGTGAAGGGCTATCTGCAGCGGTATTCGGACGGGACATCATCGAGCCAAGCGGCCATCAAGAAGGTTAAAAAGCCTTGAAGAACACATCGCATAAAGCTGCCGTTGTTTATCCCCATCAGTTGTTTCCTGATATTGGCTGGATGTCTGGGATCAAGCACGTTTACATGGTCGAGGATCCGCTGCTGTTTCGGCAGGTTCGGTTCTGTCGTCAGAAGTTGTTACTGCATCGGGCATCGATGAAGCGGTATGCAGATGGACTCAAGGAGCAGGGCAAAAGCGTTCATTACATTGACGCGATGACGATCGAGCATTCGTCGGAACTTGGCAAGCGGCTTGAGGACGACCGAGTCGGTTCGCTCAGTGCGATAGATCCGGAGGACCATAACTTGCTCGTGCGGCTCAAGTCAGGATGCCGGAGGCATCGCATCGAGCTGGAGGTTCGACCCGATCCGCATTTTCTAACGCCGCTTGATGAGATCGAGCGTTTTGTTGGCGGCAAGAAGAAGTTGTTTTTCACCAACTTTTACATCGAGCAGCGCAAGCGGCTCAATGTGATGGTCGACGGAGAGCAAAAGCCTGCGGGGGGCAAATGGAGTTTTGACACCGAGAATCGCAAAAAGTTGCCAGCCGGACATGAGCCCCCGGAGTGCGAGCTAGCCGGCCAGGATGAATATGCCAAAGAGGCCTCGAAGTACATCGACAAGCATTTTTCGGACGCTTATGGGGATCCTGAGCCGCTTTGGTATCCGACGAGCGTCGAGGGGGCCGAAGAGCATTTGCAGAGGTTTATGGTCGAGCGATTTGGTTTGTTTGGGGATTACGAAGACTCCATCAGTCGCGAGCATGTATTTCTTTACCATTCAGTCATCACACCGATGCTCAATGTGGGTTTGATCTCACCGCAGCGGGTGGTGGATGCAGCGTGGAATGCGGGGCAGGGGGGTAGGGTGCCGATGAATTCCTTGGAGGGGTTTATCCGGCAGGTGATAGGATGGCGCGAGTACATGCGGTTGGTGTATCGCAAGTTAGGGACCCAGCAGCGAACAAGGAATTATTGGGAGCATGGACGGGAGTTGCCTGGTTCGTTTTACGATGGGACCACGGGGATCGAGCCGGTGGATAGGACGATACGTCGGGTGCTCAAGTATGGGTATTGCCATCACATCGAGCGGCTCATGATTTTGGGGAACTTCATGCTTTTGTGCGAGTTTCATCCCGATGCGATCTATCGGTGGTTTATGGAGATGTTTGTGGACGCATACGATTGGGTGATGGTCCCGAACGTGTATGGGATGAGTCAGCATGCCGATGGAGGGTTGATCACGACCAAGCCGTACATCAGTGGGTCGAGTTATGTATTGAAGATGAGCGACTACAAGAAGGGGGATTGGACGGGGATATGGGATGGATTGTATTGGAGGTTTGTGAGCAAGCATCGGGACTTTTTCAGTCGCAATCCGAGGATGAAGGTGATGGTCAGCCAGGTCGACCGCATGGGAGACAAGCTAACCGTGCATCATCGCAACGCCGAGAATTTTGTAAGCAGCATGTGAGTAGGCCATACCGAGCCTACCACCGGCTTTATGCCGGTGGAGGCGTAACTTACCGCTACCGGAATGCGGCCCCCCTTCATTCCCCTCACCTCTCTCTCCTTCAC
>CAILTZ010000630.1 GCA_903837255.1 uncultured Pirellula sp.
AAGGCGCCAAGCTCGCCAAGGCCAAGCTCGCAAGGGATCGTACCAAAGAATCTACCGATGCTCCTATCAGGGGTTCTTTTTCAGCGAATATTAGCGTCGATAAGCGGTCTAAATCCGGGACCGCTGATGGACGCTGATGGGCCGCTGATGGAACAGCCAAACTCGCAAAGGCCAAGCTCGCAAGGGATCGTACCAAAGAATCTACCGATGCTCCTATCAGGGGTTCTTTATTAGCGAATATTAGCGTCGATTAGCGGTCTAAATCCGGGACCGCTGATGGACGCTGATGGGCCGCTGATGGAACAGCCAAAGCGCGCCGGTAGTGGATTTTGCTCTAGGGTGTGCGAGGCGGCGTTTCCGCGCTACCCACGATTCCTTCCACTTCAAAAATCAACAATCATCACTCGACAATCATCAATCCATCCCGCCCCCCCCGCCCCGTCTCCCTTTGCGTCCTTTGCGCCTCTGCGAGAGACTCAGGATCCCCGGCCCCAGCCAGCGCCGCAAAGAGGAGTTTCTCGCCAAGGCGCCAAGCTCGCAAAGGGATCAAGGTTATTGGGGGGACAGACCTAGCGGCTAAGAGACCTAGCGCCTAGGGGATGCGTCTTGCACGCAAACGTTGCGTCGCTGGGATCGATGGGGTACAACCAAGGATTCCTGGATCCAAGCCCGGCAAACCGAATCAACCTGCGGAAGTTCTAAGCGATGAAACCAACCACGAACCGCCCTATCGAACGCCGAAAATTCTTGTCGCTGGCAGCCAGCGCCTCGACGCTTGCAGCCACCTGTGCCAATTCAAGTGACGGGTTTGCTCGCTCCGCTCACCCAAGCTGGGCTAGCGAACGGATTCGAGTCGGTGCAATCGGAGTAGGGGGACGTGGGGCGCTGCTGCTCGAACAGCTCCCTGAGTCGGCGCAGATCGTCGCGGCAGCCGATTGCAATGAGCCAAGAGCGTTGGCGTTTCGCGAAAAAATCAAAGGCGACTGGCCTGTGTACTCCGATTACCGCAAAATCCTCGATCGAAACGACGTCGATGCGGTGATTGTGGCCACGGGCGAGTTCCAGCGAGTCAAGCCGTGCATCGAAGCCTGTTTGGCCGGCAAGGATGTTTACGCCGAAAAACCTCTGTCGTTGTATATCCAGGAAGGTCGCGCGCTGGTGACTGCGGCGAGAAAGACCAAGCGAATCGTTCAGGTCGGGACCCAGCAACGCTCCATGGAAATCAATCGCGTCGCTTGCGAACTGATTCGAAACGGGGGACTTGGAAAGATCCTCGAAGTCCGCGCGATCGCTTACGAGGGACCTCAGAGCTCACCCTCGGCAATGCCTAACGCAGAGACAATCCCCCCAGGCCTAGACTGGAACATGTGGCTCAATCAGGCTGCCGATCGCCCCTTCAACTCGAAATGGATGGGCTGGATGCAATGGCGAGATTTCGCCGGCGGCCAGATGACCAATTGGGGAGCACACGGTGTGGATCAAATCCAATGGGCGCTTGGCATGGATGCGACCGGCCCAGTGGAACTCGAACCGCTCAGCAGTGGACTCAATGGTCAAGTTCGAATGAAATATGCCAACGGGGTGGTGGTCAACTTTGTAATCGAACCGGGAAAAGGTCCGATGGGAGGCGCGGTATTCGTTTGCGAGAAAGGTAAGTTGGAGATCAACCGCAACAAGTTCACCTCCAATCCCCCGGAGATCGCCGTCGAGTTGCGCAAGCAACTTGATATTGTCGAAGAAGAGCGGAAGTGGAGCGATGATCTTGCGCTTTGGCAAGCCCGATGGCACATGCAGAACTGGCTAGACTGTATCAAATCGCGAGAGCTTCCCGTGGCCGATGTCGAGATCGGGCATCGCTCGATCTCGGTGTGCCATTTGGCCAACATCACTCGGGAGCTTGATCGACCCTTGCGTTGGGATCCATCGAACGAATCGTTTCTGAGCGATCCCCAAGCCAACGGCCTGCTGACCCGCCAGCGCCGCAAGGGGTTCGAGCTTCCGGTTTAAATCATTTTGAGTTCCCGAGGGTATGGCACGCAGGCCATGCCATGCTTGTTCGCATGCAATTACCCAGCCCTTCCGTGAGTCCTTGGCCAATCGATGGACAGACTCTATGATACCGCAAACGCGGAGTCGTGAGCC
>CAILTZ010000631.1 GCA_903837255.1 uncultured Pirellula sp.
CGAATCCCTATGTCCCGCGAACGGGCGACCTAGAAAACGCTCGTACAGCATCATAGCATAGGGAACACCGAAGTTGGATAGATTTCTAAGGCCGGGCAGCCCATCTGCCGTATCTGCCTTATTCAAACGGTGCAGTTGATCATCTCGCACCCGTGGGCAAGCCATGTTCAAATGATCGCAAGCAACCTCGATCATAGCGATAATTCGTCGACGCTGAAGTGGATTGTTCTTCAGAGGTGCTAATGGATCAAGGCGAATCTTTCGGTCAAGGGATCGCGCAAATCCCTGACTCAATTCGGGGCCAACCTTTTGTGCCGCTAAGTATGCCCATTCAGGAGGGGTGAAGCCGAGTATCGACCTCAAAACAATCAGGCAAATGGGTCTTTCCAGGACGACTGGAAGCACCTTGGTTGGCACAAACGAATGAAATCCAGCAGTTGCCATTTTTAGCGCCTCATAGCCCGCCTCAAATGTTGGATACTCGACAAATCCTTCACCCTTTGGCATGGCCATGAACTCCGAAGCCAAGCTTGAGAAAACAGCCTCGATAAACGAATCGGGTTTTTTGACGATTTCGTCGAATTCCGCGTCAAAAGGATATTTCATCTTCAAGCTCGTAGGTTTCGTTGATCACTTCAATCCTTCGCCAATCTTGGGAACGGTTTGCATGGGAGTATTCTGCGTCCAAAGCCTTAAGAACAGATTCAAGGCCGCCGAAAGATGAAAACCACTTTCGAATCGCATCCATTCGCGTTGGAACCGTCGCTCGTTGGTCCCAAATTGATCGGAGATTCCAGACTGCAAGACGAGCTAAATGCCCGCAAGCGAGGCATCGAATGTCGCCTTGGGTCGCCTTTAACCCGGCGACTGCTAGCAGCTCAATATCGCGTTGAACAATTGCAGCAACCTCATTTGGATTGGTCGCAAGCCAGCGGCGAGGAAATTTTCCGGCGCTGCGGCATACAAAAACCGTATCAACGACTGATGAACCGGTCCCATTGATGTGAATAGATGCTCCCATCTCGGCGGGGCAGGGCAATGTCGCCGAACAGACAAGGCCTGCATCAAGAATCGCCATGGTGAGCGGCAAATAGGCCTCCAGTTGATTATGATGATAGGTGAACGCAAGGGGACCACCGGGCTTAAGACGATTGGCGGACCGTTTGATGGTGTTTGAAATGCCCGCAGCAAAGTGCTCTAGCCCTCGACCCATGCTAATATTGCCGGTTAATTCATTAACATGCCGCGTGGTTGGCCTTTGAAACTCAGGTACTGAGGAGCCTAGAAGTGTTCGCAACCAGACATAGCAAAAATCCATCAACTCCGCATATTGAACGTTTCCGAAATAGGGTGGATCGGTTAAAATCGCATCAAACATCTTGCCACCAATCTTTGCGGAAGCTGAGTCGGCACACAGCAGCAATACCTCGCGTTGGGGAGAATCTTTCGTATTTGTTCGAGAAATCCCTATCCACTCATCCGTCATTGGCACTTCTACCTTTTTAGAGCCGTCGTGACGAATCTCAAACGGAGCCCCACAGTAGCGTTTCGCTTTTGCAAATTTCTCGACTATATTTAACCACCCTCCACTCCCGACCGGTGCACCTTTTCGTCCTGAAATTCCAAGAAAATTGGATTCACATTGGATTAAGCCGACTGGGAAACCATGGACCGAGAAGATATCCAACGACTTTAGCGCCATTGTATCGTAACGGCACAGCATGTTTTGATAACGCGTCAGATCGGAGAGATTCGTAGCAAGTGCTTCACGGATGGCATTATTCTTGACACCTGCGATCCATCGACAGCTCAACTCCAAACCGAGAAGCTGTCGAACGTTGAAAAGATCCCGATATGCGCCATATCCCCATCGATGTAAGCGATTCGTCTCATCCCCTTCTGGGATTTGGTCTCCAGGAATAAATCGTGGGGCGACGCTTTTCAAACGAATGGAGGCTTGTTCGTACCGCTTGAGATCTTGCTGGTCTGGCTTCTTGAACAATCGTCCCTTTCCGCTTCCAGCAACGGATTGCGATCCACAGGACTCACAATGGTACTCTATAGCAAACATTCGGTGTTCCGGCACCGATTTGCTAGGATAATCTACAGGTCCGTTGCAATGTTTGCACACAGACTTATTCCGGCGGGCGATGTTGTTGTATGGAAGCACATTTCCACAGCTCGGGCAGGGACCTGGGTGTCGCCGGTTGGAAGCCTCAAACAGTTCACCACAGCATCCGCAGACAAAGACATTCGTCGGATGTCGAACGTCCTCAGATATGAGAAAATCTGGGAATAAGTCGGTACGTTCGTTGCATTTTGCACAGTAGGCCGTCTTGACCCAAAGGAAATATTTGGCCCTCGCTTCATTGCTTTTACATCGGAGGCACCGAGTCCGATAAAACAAGCCAACTTCGGCTTCGAGATAGGAACGTAACCTTTCCGCTTCTTCCTGGTACCCGCATACATCGAGTTCACCCAATTCCTGTCGGACGATCCACCAGGCCATTGGATTTACGTCTGTTCCGGCAACGGCGCATCCCACTCGATTTGCCTCCATCATCGTAGTACCGCCTCCCATGAAGGGATCAAATATGCGGATATGGGACATCTGTTGACTTTGATAGAAGGTCTGTCGAATGGAATTCTCAGTAAACTCGGAAAGAATGAGTGATCGGAAAAGGGTTCCAGGCCTTCGCGCAAACCATTTATGTACTGCAATGAGGGGCCGATAGCTCTGTTGGATTTGCTTCTCCCTGAGAGCCAAGCGAGCTACAAACGGAACCTCAAAATGTCTTTCTATCATGATGTTACATCTTTGTGAACGAAAATATCTATCTACGGTGTCTTACCGCCCCGGGCTTCCTCCACCGTCAGCCAGGTCCGACTCTCGGGCGCGATGTGGACGC
>CAILTZ010000632.1 GCA_903837255.1 uncultured Pirellula sp.
AGGCCGTACTTCTTGGCTCGCTTGGCAATGTGCCAGTTGAAGCCGGGGAAATCGACCAAGACCACGCCATCGACCTCACCGCGTCGGAAACAACCTTCGGCGATGTCGGCAATGCGAAAGAATTCACGCAGCTTGGGGAGCACCTCGCTAATCCCCAAAACGGCCATGCTCGTCAAATCGAAATCCAGGTCCAAGCCGGCTTGGATCATCCTCGAGCCGCCAAAACCGCGCACGCGGCAGGTTGGGTCGAAGCGTTGCATGCTCTGGATCAGACTGGCAGCATGCAAATCGCCGCTAGGCTCTCCCACCGAAAAGAAGATCCGCTGTCCCATGGTATCGTCGATCGTATTGGCAAAATTCTCTGTCATGATTTCGATTGTCGGACCAACCGAAGCTCCCTGGGGTTTTCGGCCAAAACGGACTTGTATGCGAACGATAATCGATAGTATATACGGGAAACTGCGTAGTTAGGGCAAGACGAAGGTACGACTGTATCGCCTAGCGATCCTCTACGTGGGACTTGTGTTTTGCTAGCAAAGACTTGATGATATGGTTCGCATGGACCGAGCGGCCAAGTGCCCGGATTGCCAGTGACATCTGCCAGTGACATCTACCAGTGACATTTTTATTTCCTTCAATTGAATGCTAGCAAAGCCAAGCCAGCGATGAACGAATCAGCTTCAGAGAAATCAGATGAGCACACGCCAGCCCGGAAGTCCGAGCATGTGGTTCGCTCGGCCCATTACGATGACTTGGATCGCATCGAGGCTCTTTTGGAGCCGTTTGTCCAGCAGCGCAAACTCCTGAGGCGTTTGGAATCGGAGCTTATTCTGCTCATGGCCAATGGGTTTGTAGCGGAGCTTATCGAGGATGGCCACCCGAAGATCGTGGGGTTTGCCGCCGTGGAGATTTATTCTCGAAAGCTCTCCGAGATCCAGTGCTTGGCGGTTGACGACGGTTACCAAGGCCGGGGGATCGGGAGCGATTTGGTAAGGGCTTGTGTCGAGCGGGCGCGAAAGAAGGGGATACTCGAAGTCATGGCGATCAGCGCTTCGGACGAGTTTCTCCGGAAGCTTGGATTTGATTACTCGCTACCCGAGCAGAAGCGCGCTCTTTTTTTCCAGCTTCATTCTCGGGACGATTTGTTCAGGGACACGCTTCAGGACGAGACGCAGTGAGTTGCCTCAGGGGCTAGCGATCAATCCGTGTCGGATCGCGTACTGGACCAGTTCGGAGGTGCTACGGAGTCGCAATTGGGTCATGATCCGCGCTTTATGGTTCTCGGCGGTTCTTGCCGAGATGCCCAAGGTCGCCGCGACCTCTTTGGCCGACTTGCCTTCGGCGAACAACTGCAGGACCTCGCGTTGCCGGGTGGTGAGCATTTTGTGCTCTTCGAGTTCGCTGATTTGCTGGTCGGCATTTTGCAATCCGTCAGCGATTTCCGGTGAGATGAATTTTCCGCCACCGAGGACCAACTGTAGGGCTCTGAGGAGTTCCTCGCTGGCTGAGTGTTTGAGCACGTATCCAACGGCACCTTTTCGGATGGCTTTGGCCGCATAGGTGACATCTTTGTGCATCGTCAAGAAGATGAATTTGGCCCTGGTGTTTTGTTTTTGGAGCAATTCCATCGCATCGAGGCCATTGAGGGATGGCATCGATATGTCGGCGACAATCACGTCGGGCTCAAGCTTGATCGCTAGGTCGACCAAGGCTCTCCCGTCTTCGGCGATGCCTACTAGGTCGTATTCGGATTCGAGAATATTTCGCAATCCATCGGCAACGATCCGGTGGTCATCGGCGATCAGTACTTTGATTCGGTTCATGGCAGGCTCAGGGGATCAACTAGGGAGTGGGTGAATCTGGGATCGGGACGATGACAGCGATTGAGACACCGAACTCAGGTGCGCTTTGAATTTTGATGATTCCACCGGCGAGCCGAACCCGTTCGGTCATGCTGGCGAGTCCCAGTCCACGTTTTGATCGATTCAAGTTTGGATCGAACCCCTTGCCATCGTCGCAGATATCTAGATAGACGCATTCGGCGTCCGACCTGAGCTTGATATCGATCTTGCTAGCACCTGAATGCCTGATGGCGTTCCACAGCGATTCCTGCGCGATGCGGTACAAGCACAATGCCGTGGGCTTAGGAATCTCGGGGAATTCTTTCGTGGAATGCAATACGATGGGGATTCCCCAGCGTTGGCTCATTTCGTGGCATTCGGATTGAAGGGCTTCGGGCAGTCCGAAGTCATCCAGTACCGATGGATGCATGTGTCGGCTCATGCGGTGCAGATCATCGCAGATACCTTTGAGTGTTTTCTTGAGCTTGCCCAAAGACAATTTGGCTTCACTGGAATCTTGCATCTTGTTTTCCAGCGCACCGGTTTCAATGGAAACGGCTGCCAGCCGCTGGGAGACGTCGTCATGAAGCTCCCTTGCCAAATACCTGCGTTCGTCTTCGACCGCCGAAAGGATTCGACCGGTAAGAGAGCGAGCTTGTGTCTCGGCGGCGATTCTCTTTCGGCGATTGATCAGCAAACTGACAATGATTGCCGATTGGATGGCCAGTGCCGTGAGCCCGGTAGAAATGTATCGACCGTATTGATTCCAAAGAGTTGGTTTGCGATTAACGATTTTCGAGCCTGGCGGAAGTCTTTTTTCGGAGATGCCGAATTCCTGCATCACTTCCGCGTCGAATGCATGCGAGTACGATTCATCGAGAATATCAGGGATGGCATCGGCGGACTCACCGTTGAGGATCCTGGCTACCAGTCTACCGGCGATCTGGCCTTGTTCGGTCGGCGAGACCAATGCCCCTCCGAGGATGCCTTTGCCAAGTACGGTATCGTAGCACCCAAAAATGGGGATTTTCGAGGAACCCTTGATCTCCTGAAGATATTCGGAAGTGCTATAGCGATTGTTCTGGTTGTCGATTTCAAAGGTCAGAAGCATCGCGGCGGTATTGGGCTGGGCCTCCGAGAGAATTGCCGAGGCTTGTGAGGTACCTAGACCCGCTAGATCGACGATTTCCAAGTTGGGTGAAACTTGCTTAATGCTCATGATCGCCGCACGTCTAAACCAATCATCGAGCGTCGAGTTGCCCGATAGAACAATTAGCCTGGAGGTCTGAGGCAGGACTTGGTGGATCACGTTGGCCGATTGCGCAAAGTTCAATGCAAAGCCGACACCGGTGATGTTGGTGCGTTGGCTTTTGAGGGCAGCATATGATCGTGGAATGGCGCAGTAGACGATTGGGCAACCAGGGAAAAGCATATCCCGATTGGTCAGCACAAACGTAAAGGCGGGAAAGAAAACCGGAACGACGACATCCGGAGGAAACTTACTGTACTTGCGCCTGAGCGACGATGTCCATGCATTGAAATAATCGAGGTCGTTCTGGAGGGTCAGGTCCATGTATTCGACGTCGACATCGATTGGACCAGGGTGATCTCGACGAATGGCTTCGACGATCGCTGCGTGCCATTGCGCGTTGATTGGCGACATTTGACGGTGCGTGTAAAGGATTAGCACACGCTTGGTTTGAATGTTTGTTTCGCCTTCAGGTCGCTCTAGAAATGCAGGATCCTCTTGATCGGAGTATTCGCTGGATCGAGCCAAGGAGCACGAAGTCACTCCCAGGACTAAACAGATCAAAAATCCGACGGTAAAAACCCGCATGGGGGCGAAATGTTCCAGAGAATTGATGAAAATTGGGACCCTCCTCGCGGCAACTTGGCCACACCGTGTCCATTGTAACTCTCATACCGCTAATGCTAGGGCAAAGTCCCCCTGTATTTTTACTTAGCCCCCGACGTCTATGCACTCCCGTAAGCTCGGGCTACTGGTGGCTTTTCCTGCGTTAAGGACAGGTTTAGGGGTGTTTTTTCCTGCTCGGTGCTTGCAGCCCCCCTTGAAAACAATGAAGATACTTCTATGGGACCGGCTTGAACTTCCTGTTCGGACGATCCTCGCTTTTCGGGTTCCTAGCAAGGTTTTCCTAACGCTCCTCGGATGCATCCAACTTTTCCACGCGCCCGCCTTAGATTCGGCCGGCTCAAATGGTTTTCACACGCCCTGCGATACCCTGGAAAAATTCCGGTAGGTGTTCCCGTTGGCCTATCGCTACTTTTGATCTTGGTAGCCAGCGGCTGCGATGCCAAGCCCCAGACGCAAGCCAAGCCTTCCCCAGCGCCCGCACAACCTCCGACGCCGCCACCAACTCCTGCTCAAAAGCCCGAGGACTTCCAAGAAGCCCTCAGCAAAGCAACACAGCTCCTCAGCGATAAGAAAACTCAGGAAGCTTGGGATGCCCTCAAGCCTCTGACGCTGGTCCGCCCCCAAGACCCGCAGCTTTTGTACCTGACGGCTCTGGTGCTGGCCGCCAAAGAGGACCTTCCAGGAGCGATTCAAACCATCAGGCGTATCCCGGCCGACTCCCCTCAAGCAATCCCGGCAGCGGGCCAGGCCGCCGAGTGGACCGTCGCTTTAGGTAAGCTGCCGGAGGCCGAAGCCGAGCTGCTCAAGCTCGTCAAACAATACCCAACAGCCGTTCCCGCTGTGCGATTGCTTGCCAAAATCTACAACGCTCAAGGCCGTCGCTTCGAAGCCAGCCGCTATCTGGATCGACTGGTTCGTCTGGGGGATTTCACGCGTTTGGAATTGCTCGCAACGGTCGACCCCCGCGATTACTTCGATGATGAATCCGTTCGCAACGCCTTCGCTGAAGCTTACCCCGATCACCCTTACGTCGCCTTTGCAAAGATCCGCAAGCGACTCATACGCAACGGATACGAAGCGAACCTCGATGAGCTCAAGCAGATTGCTACCCGGCATCCGGAGTTGATCGAGCCCTGGGTATGGACCGCAACGAGCTTGCTCGAGACCGATCGACTGGCCGAGCTGCGAGACTGGTTATCGAGCCGCCCGGGCGGTGCGGACAAGCACCCCGAGTATTGGTATGCACTCGGGGGGCTGATGCTGCGGAGCGACCAGGATCAGACCGCCGCGCGATGCTTTGTCCAAGCCATCCAGCTAGATCGTCGTCATGTGCCGGCCTACCAAGGTTTGGCCGATGCGCTCATCGAGCTACAGCAAGTCGAATCCGCAAAGAGCGTCCGGCAATTCGGAAACGACCTAGTAGCCATCAACGACTACGCTCAGCAGATCTCCTACGAATACGCAGATCCCCAGCTCTTCAATAAGATCGCGGGGATCTACCGAAACCTTGGTGATGACGTGGCAGCCTTTGGCTGGGAGGCCCTCTCGGTTACTTTGGGCCACGGTCCGATGACCGACTCTCTGAAAGAGCAACAAGTGGCGCTGCGCAAGGGCCCGACGGCTTCTCCAAAAGTCCTCGATGGGCTAGCTTGGGAATCCTGGCCTGTCCCGAAAGATCTCGTCCCCGGCGATCTTCCCAGCGATGCCGAGATTAGCAAGATCCCCGCTCGAGCCTCATCTCAGGTCAGCTCCGTTGGAACCGGTGGGATTGCGATGGAGGATGTGGCTCTTGAGCGGGGGGTCACAAGCGCCTACGACAACGGTGCAAAATCAAATCGCAGCTGGTATACAGTTGAAAGTATCGGCGGGGGTGTGAGCGCCATAGACTACGACAAAGACGGATGGCCAGATCTTTACTTCTCCGAAGCGGGTGGATCACCTTTGGACGCATCCCCTCGTTACAAACCCAAGCCGCTCTTTCGATCGCTTGGCGGTAAAGCGTTCCAGGAGGTTGCATCGTTGGCCAAGGCTGGAGATGTTGGGTACGGTCAGGGGATCGGCGTTGCGGATGTGGATCAAGACGGCTTTCCTGATCTGCTCGTTGCGAATCTGGGAGTTTCTCGAATCTATCGCAATAACGGGGATGGAACATTCTCGTGTAGCGAAATTCCGCAAGACGACACCAAATCTCTATGGAACAGTTCTATCCATGCGGCGGACATAAACGGCGATTCGCTCCCGGATCTGATCCCCGCGTCGTACACCTACGGAGACGAAGCGATTTCGCGTCGATGCGAATCGAGCAATTCAACACGCATCTCTTGCAATCCCAAGATGTTCCCGCCGGGCAAGAATCGGATCCTGCTGAGCCGTGGCGATGGGACTTGGCAAATCGCACCCGAGCCGCTAATCGAATCGATTCGGACCGGCTATACGCTCGGGACCCTGGTCACCAATCTCGACCAGCGTCACGGCAACGATGTGTTCTTTGCAAACGATGTTTCACCGAACAATCTGCTACTGAGCGAGCCAAAGGAATCCGGAGTCGAGGGTTCTTCCAAATGGGATTTGGTCGAATGCGCCGCGGCCGCAGGGGTGGCTGTCGATAGCATCGGGCGAGCCCAAGCTTGTATGGGGATTTCCTGCGGAGATCAGAACCGAGACGGACTGTTGGATATCATCGTAACGAATTTTTATAACGAGTTCAGCACCCTGTATCTGCAGACGTTACCAGGGGTTTTTGTCGACGGCACACGCCGATCGAAACTCGGCATCGCGACGATCGACCAACTGAGTTTCGGTAGCCAATTCTGCGATTTGGACAACGATGGCTGGCTCGATTTTATCGCGGTCAACGGTCACATCGATGACCTGCGCACAGAGAATATTCCCTGGCAGATGCCCACGCAAATCCTTCGTAACGAAAATGGCGAATTTCGATGGCTTCGCAATCCCTCCCCAGGGAAATACTTCGACGGCAAATGGATCGGGCGAGGCTTGCAGCTCGTCGATTACAATGTCGATGGCAAACCCGATTTGATCGCCACCCATTTGGATCGCCCTGCGGCTCTGCTCGAAAACCGTTCCCCGAGCGACAACCATTTTTTGCAGATGGAATTGGTCGGAACCACCAGCGAACGCGATGCGATCGGCGCGGTACTACGGATCGAGGCCGACGATGAATTCTGGGTCACCTCGATGTGCGACGGCGAAGGATTCTTTGGGTCCAACGAACACCTAATCCACGTCGGGATAGGCAAAAAAACCAAACTGACCAAAGTCCACTGCGTATGGCCTTCTGGCAAAAAGGAGCTAGTCGAAGGGCTCGATGCCGACCGACGTTATCGTTGGATCGAAGGCCAAGGGGTCCATGAGGTCTGGCTGGATCGCTCTCGCTAAGCTCAACCGGTGCAAAACTATTTCACTTGAGATCATACGTTCCCTCCCTTGGGAATATCGTCACGGGAACGCTAAGGGTTTGGGCCGCGATTTGGCAGGGCTTCTGAGAGCAAGAAAACCAGTGGAGCATTCCAGTTGATGGCGACTTCGTTGGTTGTGAAGCTCTGCTGGACATCGTCCCACTGCCGGGCGGGAGGCCTTTTTTCATTCGCATTCTGAGCATTAGGGCCCCCAATCAACATGCCTGGCCAAGGTTCAACCACGTCATCTGCTTCACTGGGGCGATGATGAGGATTCATGGGCCATCGTTTGCCAATTTGGGTTACAAAGCTTGTGTTGAACGTATTGCGACCAAGCAAATAGTGAAGGGAATCCTGTGCCGCGTCTAAGTACTGAGGTTTCGGTGAAATCCGATGAGCGAGTCGAAGCATCATGCCATAGTTTGCTACGAGGGCATTGGAACCCCAGATGTAGTTCTCTGTCGAAAGAGGAACTCGATAGCCATTGAGAAGAACACGATTCACGATCTCGTCGGCAGCATTCAATGCCTCCAGGCGGATTTCTTGCTGAACCTTTGGGTCAACCTCAGGGCGTTTTTCTATTGCGTAACCGTAAAGAGCCAGCGCATGCACATTCTTCCACTCGTGCGGAAACCCCGAATTAAACATCGGGCGAATGCGACGAAAACTCTTTAGGAAGTACTCATGGTAACGTGCATCGCCAGTCGTCCGAAACAATTCCGAAGCCGCCCAAAGCCTTTCATCGTTTGCTTCGTTGTCTTCATAGGCTCCTGTTTCGATGCCTTTGGGGTTGGTTTTAAAATGGCTATCCGGCGTCGATTCGAGCCACTTCCAACCTCTTTTTGCAGCAGATAGGCATTGATCTGCATAGTCGGGATCAAACGGTCGGTACACTCGAGCGGCGATCGCCGCAACGGCCACCAGATTTCCTGTCGCTTGAGTAGTCAAAAAAGGATCATGCCCGCTGCCAACAATGAGCATCGTCGCGTTATCGGATTCCGGAAGTATCGATCCAGGGAACTTGGCGGTGGTTGCCTTGTGCCAAACGCCCCCACTCTGGTCTTGCATCTTGAGCATCCAGTCCAAGTTCCAACGAATCTCGGTAAGCATTTGGGGTAGGTGGCCAGTTTTCTCCGGTATCATCAACTCGACATCGCGCAGCTTTTCGGCGTTCAACTCATACGCCCACAAAAGAGTTCCCATCGAGATACCTGAGTTGATGCTGTAACGCCCAAAGTCGCCCGCGTCGTGCCAGCCGCCGGTCAGTGACCTTTTTCCCGAGCGACCTGTTGATGCATCGAAGTGTGCATCGGACACATGGCACTGTGCATGGTGGTATTTGGAAAAGTCGCCGGCTAGTCTCACTGCCGTGCCGCAACGTTGGCCAGTGTAAAAAAGCATAGACACTTGAAAGGGTCGAGTAAAAATATCGTTGCCCACACGGAAGTCGAAACTACGACCCACGCTGGGTACCTCCAGGTAATATTGCCCAGGCTTTGAAACTTCTGTCAGATCAATCAATCGTACGCTGTCACCTGTGTCGGAATCAAACGACACCGATCCTACAGGAAGCGATGCAACAATCTCGTCGTTTGGATAACTGCGAACAACCACTTTACCTTGCGGTTCCGTTGTCAGAATGGCTATTTTGGTCTCGTCGACCAAGTATCCAACCTGACAAACTTTTATGTGGTCGCTGTATTGCAGATCGTTTGCTTTTGCACCCAATTGCTCGGGTATTCCCTCTGCGGAGTCCCCAGCGTAAACAAAACCGCTCGAGTGCGCAGAAACAAATAACATCGCAAACCACAGTAACGCTTCGTATCGCTTGATCATTCAAAAGGACTCTCATG
Organism: uncultured Pirellula sp.; assembly: GCA_903837255.1. Classification (GTDB taxonomy): domain Bacteria; phylum Planctomycetota; class Planctomycetia; order Pirellulales; family Pirellulaceae; genus JBKCUI01. The sequence goes on from CAILTZ010000632.1 coordinate 8,990, forward strand.
AGGTGTTTTCCGACAGAACTCCAACCGGATCCGATTGTACCCCGATGGCTATATCCCGTCATGGACCGTGAACCAGGTCGTTGGAGTAAACGGGGCGCTTACGACTGTTTTAATCTTGGTACAAAAAAGCCGATGGCATTAAACCGGCTTATGAGTGGAGCACGACGCATCTGCCGCGTCAACAAAAACATCGCGAAGAAACACGACGATCTCATGGCGTCGGCGGTCATCGACAAGCGTGATAAAATCCTCTGCAATGACAGTCCCGTCCAAGACCAGTTGCACAAGACGTTGGGGTGTGGATCCCGATTGCTGTTCAGGGGCCTCGACATGGGACTCGATACGGACATGATAAAAGGTCTCGCGATACCGAAAGTTTAGTTCAACGTGAGACCAGTGATGTGGCAGACAAGGGTGGATGCTCCAGCGGTCGGCGCGCTGATCGATACCGAGCAAGGACTCGATGATCAAACGAAACATCCAAGAGGCCGAGCCGGTGTACCAAGTCCAGCCCCCACGGCCCGCGTGGGGATCCACGCCGTAGACATCGGCAGCCACGACGTAGGGTTCCACGCGATAACGATTGATCGATTCCTGCCGATCCGCATGGGACAATGGATTGATCAGAGCGAATAGATCCCACGCCCGATCGCAGTCCCCGAGCTTCGCAGCAGCCATCACCGCCCAAATAGCGCTATGGGTGTATTGCCCGCCATTCTCGCGCACCCCTGGCACATAGCCTTTGATGTAACCAGGATTCAGCGATGAGCGATCGAAAGGGGGATCTAAAAGCTTGATCAATCGCGAATGGCGATCTACCAATCGCCGTTCCAAGCTGTCCATGGCCAGTTGCGATCGCGCCAAATTCGCAGCACCAGAGAGAACCGCCCAGCTTTGCGAGATGGCATCGATTTGGCATTCGTCGTTTTGCATCGATCCCAAGGGGGTCGAGTCATAGAAGTAGGCCCGTCGGTACCATTCTCCGTCCCAGCCGTGTCGTTCCAATTGAACCCGCAGTTGTTCCGATTCGGTCGCTAACTTTTGTGCCAGCGCGTTGTCCCCTCGGAGGTTTGCTAGCTCGATAAATTGGTGCATGGCATCGAACAGAAAGAAGCCAAGCCAAACACTCTCCCCTTTGCCATGCTGGCCGATCAAATTCATACCGTCGTTCCAGTCACCGCATCCGATCAGGGGCAAGCCATGTTCGCCGAATCGCAATCCATGTAGGATCGCTCGAACACCGTGTTCATAGAGCGATGCACGATCCTCTGAGATGGTGGGTAAGTCATAATTGGATTCTTCATCGTCTCGCAGGGGGCGATCGCTGAGGAATGGGATGACCTCGTCGAGGACACCGGTATCCCCAGTCTTTTGAACGTAGCGGCAGATCGCGACGGGTAACCATAAATAGTCATCCGAAAAGTGGGTGCGCACACCGCGACCCTTAGGTGGGTGCCACCAGTGTTGAACGTCTCCTTCGCGAAACTGATGTGCGGCGGCTCGCAACAAATGCTCGCGCAGCAACTGGGGTTGGGAATAGGTCAGGGCCATTGCATCTTGCAATTGATCTCGGAATCCGTATGCGCCACCGGATTGGTAGAAACCCGAGCGTGCCCACATGCGACTAGCCAATGTTTGGTAGATCAACCAACCGTTAGCCAGGAAATTGACAGCCGGATCGGGTGTTTCGATTCGCAAGCTCCCCAGGGTGTGGCTCCAGTAATCCCAAACCTCGTGGATCGCCCGATCGGCACTCTCTAGGCTTCGGAAACGCAGGGCCAGCGACCGGGCTTGGGCCATGTCCTTTCCCGCACCGAGGGTCAACGTGGCGGTTCGTTCCTGTCCAACGGCAAGTTCTAGCGGCATTTGCAGGGCAGCACATGGATCGTATCCAGCCCCTGTTCGGCACGAGAGCCGGATCCGTTTCATCGCTGCGGGTTCTGACAACGATCCATTTCGGCCGATGAATTCCGTTCGGTCACCGGACCAGGAACGGATAGGCTCGCTGCAATTGGCAAATGCAACACGATCTCCAAAGTCAGAGTTGTAGACGTTGCGGGCTAGTAACGCCCCGCTGGCAGGATCGATTTCCGTCACGACATGCTGCAGGGTCTTGCTTCGGATTTCCCCAAGGACCAATTCCCAAAAACCGACGACCGAAATCTTGCGAGGCCGGTCCGAGCGGTTGGTGATTTTCAACTTCGAAATTTTCACGGGTGCATCGGTAGACACATAGACCATCAATTCCGTCGCGATGCCATCCTCGGTCGTCTCAAAGATGGTGTAGCCAAAGCCATGCCGAACGGTGTAATGATTCGAGCGTGGAGTCGGGGACGGGCAGGGAGACCAAAAATGGCCCGTCTCGTCATCGCGAAGGTAGATGGCTTCACCACCGACATCGCTTACAGGATCGTTGTGCCATGGAGTCAAACGGTACTCGTGGCTGTTTTCAGCCCATGTATAGGCGCTGCCGGCCTCAGAGACGACAGTACCAAATTGGGGATTGGCGATAACGTTGACCCACGGTGCCGGGGTGGATTGTCCAGGAGCTAGGTGAGTGATGTACTCGCGACCATCCTGAGAAAAGCCACCGAGTCCGTTGAAGAGTGCCAAATTGTTGGTCGAGGCTTGCCGAGCGATCGGGCTATCGACGGTCCGCCGAGTCGGGATCAGTGGCGGGCTGGTCGATTCCAAGCGACTGCGCCGCTCGGTTTGTTCGGCCAAGGTTCCGTTTTCACCGTAAAGCACGATTCGTGCGACCGATTGCAGCAGCACGCGGTCTTCGTTGGACATCTGTTCGCCGCGTCGAATGAACACCCCACCCGGGCGATCGGTCCCGACCGTTTCGTTGCTGGTTACGAGCAAATTGGAAATTCTCTCCTGGAGATTTTGACGATAGATCGAATCGTCTTCGTTCCAGATCACCAGATCGGATGCGAGTCCTTTGAGGCGCCAGTAGGCATGGGCTTGGATCGCTTGGCGAATCAACTCGAGCTGATCGGCGTCGCGGATCCGGACCAGCACGATTGGTAGATCCCCGGAAATGCCATACCCCCACAACCCAGATTGCCCCTGATGGTTGCTGATGAGTATGCTGGGGTTGGCTCTTCGCAGGGAAGAGGCCACGAGGATCGACGATGCCAGCCTCCCGTAGGTTTGCGCTTCCCCTTCGGTGATACCGAGTTGCTGGAGCAAGATATGGCTATGGGTCCAAGCCAAGTCGAATACTCGGTCGGCCAGATTGGAATCGTGATATCGTTCGGTCAGGACTTCGATGCTCGCTCGCGAATTGGCGATCCCCGTGACGATATCGATGGTGATCGATTCATCGGGTTGCAAGGAGACGGTTTGCCGAATCGCGACCACGGGATCGAGCACCGATCCGGCGGTGTCGGAAAGTCCGGCCAACGAATCAAAAGCCTGCGGTGATGCGAGTGTTCGCCGCCTGCCAATGAATCGCATGCGGTCGGTTTCGTAGGTTGCACTGCCGATGGTCGGCCCTCGCACCTGCATCATATGGGTCATCCAAGGTGGATTCTCTTGGGTCGATCGAGGCCGGCGGGTGCAGAAGATGGCATTGCGATCCCGATACAACTCTGTTTGCACAAACAGATTGCTGAAAGCAGGGTGCGATTCATCTTGAGCTAGAGTAGCCAGTACGACCTCCGCATAGCTGGTGATCTCGATCAATCGCCGACTGCCGGACCGATTGGTCAGTGTCACACGTCGCAGTTCCACATCGTCCTCCGGAGAGATGCTGATCTGCGTGTAGGTTTCGATCTCCGCATCCATCCTTCGAAATTCTGCTCGGGATTGAGTAAAGATCGCTTCGTACTTGGTCGGAGTTGCTCGGGTTGGCTGATAGGTATTCGACCACAGTTTGTTCCGTTGGATATCTCGGATATAGCAAAAGCTTCCTAACGCATCGCGGGTGGCATCCTCCCGCCATCGCGTGACGGATAGGTTTCCCCATCGGCTCGTACCGCCCCCTGCGCTGCTGATGGCAACGTGATAGCGACCATTGGATAACCAATGGGATTCGACCGTAGGACTGCTCGGGTCCGTGATGACGCGCATGGCTGCAGTGGCTTGACTCGTTACCGGCCTGAGGCTTGCGACCTCGCTGGCATGGGGATAAACCGGTGCAGTGGTTTTAGGAATGCGCTCTTGGAGGAGCAGTTCCCCTGCGAGCAATGTCGGGCTGGCTTGAAAGCGCCGTTGCATCGGCTGATCGATGAGCAGGTGGGCTAGGGATAGCAGGTTCATCCCTTCATGGTGGGCCATGAATTGACGCACCGTGACACGGTCGCTCCCAGGTGGCATGCGGCTGGGTGTGTAATCGACCGCCTCGAACATGCCATAGGGACCTATTTGCCCTTCGCCAGCCAGACGCTGGAGATTCGCACATGCAGCTTCGGGGGCGACCATCAACGCCAGGGCGCTGGCGTAGGGTGCAATCACCAGATCATCCGCTAATCCTCGCTTCAATCCCAATCCAGGGACGCCAAAGGCGCGGTATTGGTAGGTGCGAAACTGATCGATCGCGTTGTAACCCGACTCCGAAATACCCCAGGGTACGCCACGTTGTCGGCCATACTCGATCTGCCGACCGACGGCCGCATGGTACGTACTGTCGAGCAATGTATTAGGAAAGTTCGGCATGATCAGCAGCGGCATCAAGTACTCGAACATCGAGCCGCTCCAACTGAGCAATGTCGGGAGTTGTCCACTGCTAGTTAGCAGTCTGCCGAGAGCGAACCAGTGCTCCTGGTCGATCTGTCCTTGTGCAACGGCGATGAAACTTGCCAACCTAGCTTCGGAGGCGAGCAAGTCATAGCAGCTGCTATCCATACGCCGATCGCTGACGTTGTAACCGGTAAAAAACAACTCCCGAGGTGGACTGTAGAGGAGCGTGAA
>CAILTZ010000633.1 GCA_903837255.1 uncultured Pirellula sp.
CTTCAGCTTGCCCGAAAACCCGCTCCTGACCCTATTTCCCCCGCTTTGACCACACAACCCTTCACGCTACGCTAGAATCGCTAGCATTCAGCTCTGGTTAGCGTCCCCAAGCACGGGGCATTGGCATCACCGATGGGCCACGAAATTCCTAAAAAACCAATGGAGAAAGTCATGATTTGGACCGGCAGAAACGTGTGGCTAAACTCGATTGCCTCGAAAATCCCCATCGCAATCTTCGCCGCCCATCTGGCTAGCTTGGCTCCAGCCCTTGCGCAACTCGAAAAGCCTCAGGTGACGTCCAATACCCAATTGCCGGTCGGAGCCGAACAGATCACCGAAGGTAGAGTGACCGCGACGATCTCGTTTTTGGCAAGCGACGAACTCTCAGGACGCGAGACCAACAGCAAGGAATTCGAGATCGCAGCAGCCTATGTCGCCGCCCGATTCCGAGGAGCTGGCCTCGAGGGTGGTGGGCCCGAGGGAAGCTTCTATCACGAAACGCTCGTGAGCCAATCCCGCGTCCCCTCCGATGCGGTCCTGCTCCAAGCCGATAGCGTTCCGATCGCTCATTACGGGCTCCTTACTACCGGTGAAAAACCTTGTGAGTTGCAAGGCCCGGTGATGGACGTATCGCTCGAGGCACTCCAAGCACCCGAAGCTGACTTTAAAGGTCTTCGCGGAATCGTGCGAGGGAAATTCGAAACGCAGGCCAAGAGTTCGCGAGCTGTCGGGCAACTCAATCGACTCGCACAAAAGCTCGAAGCCGCCGGAGTCGAAGCCTTGCTCCTGGACTGCGACCCGCAGAGCGAATGGATCAAACAAGCCGAATTGGCAAGGGCTAAACCGAAACTCCAGCGCGGTGACCGCGTAGGGATCCCCATCCTGCTAGTCCCATCAGCAGTCCGTATCGCCGGCGATGTCAAGCTGACGGCATCGGCCATGATCAATGACGACAAACGGATGCGAAACGTGATCGGACTGCTTCGCGGATCGGATGAAACACTCCAAAAACAAGCGATCCTTTACAGCGCACACCTCGATCACCTCGGGTCGAACCCAACCCTTGTTGACGACCAAGTCTTCAATGGTGCCGACGATGACGCCTCAGGGGTTACCGCTGTGGTTACCCTTGCCGACGCCATCGGCGCGATGAAGCAACGGCCAAAGCGTTCGGTGCTGTTCATGACCTTCTGGGGAGAAGAGTCCGGACTTCTTGGCTCGAAACAATTCGTCGCCACTCCGTCCTGGCAACTGGATCAAATCGTCGCGAACATCAACATCGAAATGATCGGAAGACCCGAGGGTGGAGCCAGGGGAAAGATCTGGATGACCGGCTGGCAGGAGTCTGACCTGGGTATGCTTATGAGCCAATCCGCTAAACCTTGGGGGGTCGAGATCTTCGAACATCCGAAATTCAGTTCGATGCTCTACCGAGCTAGCGATAATTGGTCTTTTGTGGAACGAGGGGTTATTGCTCACAGTTTCTCCGCAGGCTCGCTCCACCCTGACTATCACCAAGTCGACGACGAGTGGGATCGGTTGGAGATCCCGCACATGACGCAGGTCATCCAAGGTCTTTGGCTCGGGTCCCTTCCACTACTAGAGGGTATGCAAACGCCTAATAAGTCAACCGCTAAAAAGAAAGAAAGCAAATGAGCAAGAAGAAAATTCTATTCATCGTAGGTGATTTCGTCGAAGACTACGAGATCATGGTCCCTTACCAAATGCTGCTGATGATCGGGCATGATTGTCACTGCATTTGCCCAGGAAAAAAATCTGGCGATTATGTCATGACCGCCGTGCATGACTTCGAAGGTCATCAGACCTATAGCGAAAAACCTGGTCATCGTTTCGTGCTGAACGCTGACTTTGATGCAATCGATCCGAAGTCCTACGATGCATTGGTACTCCCCGGCGGGCGAGCTCCTGAGTACCTGAGAATGAACTCCAAGGTGCTCGATATGGTTAGGCACTTTTCACAAGCCGACAAGCCGATCGCTGCAATTTGCCATGGACCCCAAATCCTATCAGCGGCGGGTGTTCTCCAAGGCAAAGAGTGCTGCTGCTATCCCGCCGTCGAGTACGAAGTCGCCGCAAGTGGCGGGAGATACGTCCCACCGAACGATCAATTCAACAGTACCCATGTGTCGGGAAATCTGGTTACCGCCGCGGCTTGGCCCGCACACCCAGCGTGGATGCAGGCCTTTGTGAAACTGCTGGGCACAAAGATCGAACTTTAAGGCGGCTGGGAGCCTACCCCAGACTCGTCCGGTGGAGGCGTAACTTCCAGCTACCTTCGATGTCCTGTTCGCGCATCTGCATTGCCCCCTGACCC
>CAILTZ010000634.1 GCA_903837255.1 uncultured Pirellula sp.
CGACCACAAATACGATCCGCTGACTTCACGCGAGTTCTACTCGATGTACGCTTTTTTCTACAGCAACGTCGATCCGGCCATGGATGGAAACATCCAGACCACCGCACCGTTTCTTAAACTCGCCACCCCCGAGCAACAAGCCGAACTGGACCGACTCAGCGAGCAAAGCAATCTGGCTCTTAGCAAACTTTATGATTTAGCGAATCGATGGAGCAGCCAAAACCGTACGAGCCCCCCGCCAAACAGCAGCGCTGCGAACACCGCGACGCATGTCTGGGTCGATGACGATCTGCCCCTGGGCGCCTCCCAGCGAAATACCTCACGCAACGCCGATCGCTGGAGCATCGGAGAAGTCGCTCCGACCATGGGCAAACGAGCCTTGGTCACCGAGTTTGGGCACAAGTTCGAACAGACCATCCAGGGCGGACTGGTCCCGATGTGGATCCTGGAAAACGGGCAACTGAGCGTCTGGGCTCAGACCGATTCATCGGCCCCCCCAGAAGCGATCTTTGTCGAAGTCCGCACCGACAAAGGTGCCAAACGTTGGGTATGGACCGACCAGAGCCAGAACGCCAGACTGGTCGATGCCGACGCGAACCGTATCGTCGGGAAACTCCCAACGCCAGGCGATTGGCAACTCCTGACATTCCCAATCGAAGACCTTCCGATCGGCGCACTGGTCAACGAGATCAAATTCGGGCTATATGGAGGAATCTGCTATTGGGACGGCCTTGCGATCACCGGCAAACTTCGGCCCGAAGACAACCTGCGAACGGACTACCAAGCCTGGTGGAAACAACATGGCAAAAAACCTGCACCGAACCTCGACTCACAACTCTTCAAAGGTCTCAATGTCCTCCAAGCGATCCAAGAAGGAGAAAACTCCGAGATCGGCAAGCAACTTGCATCGCAAGTGAAAACCTATTTCGTGGCCTGGATCGATTCGAACGTCCCCAAAGAGATCGCCCAGGCTCGGCAGACATGGGCGTCTCTTCAAACCCAACGCCAGATGCTCGAAGATAGCATCCCCGGGACCATGATCTACCGAGATCTAGGCAAACCTCGACAAGCCCACATCATGATACGAGGTCAGTACGATGCCAAGGGTGATGCGGTCCAACCCGGAACCCTGGCCGCGTTGCCACCGATCCGCAAAGCCAATGAGAGCGACGATAAACCACTCAACCGACTCGATCTAGCGCGATGGCTTGTTGCCGACGAGAACCCGCTGACCTCGCGCGTCACCGTCAATCGCTTCTGGCAACAAGTCTTCGGGGTCGGGATCGTCAAATCCTCCGATGACTTCGGGACCCAAGGCACCCCGCCGATCCATCCACAGCTGCTCGATGATCTTGCTCATCACTTCCAATCCAATCGATGGAATGTCAAAGCGATGATCAAGGAGCTGGTCATGACCCAAGCGTTCCAACGGGATGCGAGCGTGAGCGAGCAGGCCTTGGCTCGCGACCCAGAGAATCGGTATCTAGCACGAGGCCCTCGCATCCGCCTGGATGCGGAACAGATTCGCGACAATGCGCTGGCCGTCAGCGGGATCCTCAACCGAAAACTCGGCGGCCCCGGCTTTCGCGGTTACCAACCCCCCAACATCTGGGAACCGGTCGGGTACGGTGACTCCAACACTCGTTACTACATCCAGCAGCAGGGCGATGAACTTTATCGCAGGAGCCTGTATGCCTACATCAAACGGACTGCACCAGTCCCCTTCATGTCGAACTTCGATGCCCCCAACCGCGAGTCGTTCTGCACCCGTCGCGAACGCAGCAACACGCCTCTGCAGGCCCTGCAATTGATGAACGATGTGCAACAGACCGAGGCCGCAAGATGCTTGGCCGAACGTTTGCTCAAGCAGTCCCCTCAAGAGGACAACGCGAACATCGATCGTGTGTTTCAATGGGTGCTGGCGAGATCTCCGGACAACTACGAACGGGGCCAAGTTACAAGTTTCCTGCAAAAAACCCGCGAACGACTCGCTGCCAATCCTGAGGATGCTGCCAAGATCGCGTCGGTGGGCCAGCACTGGCCAGACACCTCGCTGGCTGCCGACCAAGTCGCCACTTGGACGTTGGTATGCAACCTAATACTCAATCTCGACGAAACCGTCACACGAAACTAATGGATCGTAACTCACGGATCGCAAACCATCATGCTAACACCCAATCCCAACCGACGATGTTTCTTTAGTCAATCCTCTTTGAGCATGGGGCCGATCGCCCTGGCTGCCATGGGGGCATCCTCGATCTCCAAGCCCTCTTTTGGAACTCCGGTCCCCAAAGGCACCGTCCATCCACCCCTGGATGGACTACCCCACTTTGCACCCAAAGCCAAGTCGATCATCTACTTGCACATGAACGGGGGACCCTCGCAAATCGACACGTGGGACTACAAGCCCACGCTTGCCGATCAGTACGACAAAGACCTTCCCGAATCGATTCGAAAAGGCCAGCGCATCACCACCATGACCAGCGGCCAAGCCCGCTTGCCAGTGGCCCCGAGCAAATTCAAATTCGAGCAGCACGGCCAATGCGGTCGATGGGTCAGCGAACTGTTCCCGCATACCGCTGGGGTCGTCGATGAACTAGCTGTCATCAAGACCGTCCACACCAACGCCATCAACCACGATCCGGCTTGCACGTTCGTCATGACAGGCAGTGAGGTGCCTGGCAAAGCCAGCCTCGGTTCCTGGCTCTCGTATGGATTAGGGAGCCAAAGCGATGATCTGCCCGCATTCGTCGTGCTTACCCCTACATGGTCGGCCAGTGCGATGGCCCAAGCTCTATTTTCACGGATGTGGTCGAGCGGTTTTCTACCGACCAAATACACCGGCGTTGCGCTGCGAAGCGGTGCGGATCCGGTTTTGTATTTGCGCAATCCCGATGGAGTGCGCTCTCAAGACCGCCGCGCGATGCTCGATGCCCTCTCGAACCTAAACCAACACCGCTACGAAAGCCTTCACGATCCTGAAATCCAAACCCGTATCGCCCAATACGAAATGGCTTATAGGATGCAAACCAGCGTCCCGGAACTTGTCGAGTTCAATGAAGAACCTCAAAACATTCTAGAGATGTATGGTCCAGAGGTCTCCAAACCCGGAACCTTTGCAGCGAGCGCTCTGCTGGCTCGGCGGATGGTCGAACGTGGCGTCCGCGTCGTTCAGATCCTGCATCGAGGCTGGGACCAGCACGGAAACATCGCAGGCGATCTGCCCGCCCAATGCCGAGATGTCGACCAAGCTTCCGCGGCCCTGATCAAGGATCTCAAACAGCGAGGACTCCTGGAGTCAACCCTCGTGGTCTGGGGCGGCGAATTCGGACGAACCGTGTATTGCCAAGGTGGCCTGACCAAGACCAATTACGGCAGAGACCACCATCCAAAGTGTTTCAGCATGTGGATGGCAGGTGGTGGAATCCAAGGTGGAATCGAATACGGAACCACCGACGATTACAGCTACAACATCGCCCAGAACCCTGTCCATATCAACGACCTCAACGCCACCATCCTGCATTGCATGGGGATCGATCACGAACGCTTCACATTCCCCTTCCAAGGTCTCGAGCAACGGCTCACGGGAGTGGAAACTCAAAGAGTCGTGCGAGAATTGCTGGCCTGAGCCTGGCTGCCAGTACTGGCCGACCTCCTTGCCTTCTTCATGCTATATTAACACCCCCTTCACATACGCGTGCTAGCATGGTCTCCAACTGGTAGAGGAAGATGTCATTGCACTTAAAACAAGATCTGGATGAAGCGAGAGTATCGCTGCTGAAACTTTCGGGAATGGTCGAGGATATGATCGCTTTGGCGGTCAAGTCGTTGATGCTCCGACAAGGAATTTTAGCCAGCGATGTCGTGCGCCGAGACTCCGAAATCGACCGCGCCGAAGTCCGGATCGAAGAGGACTGTCTGAAGATGCTCGCGCTGCACCAACCGGTGGCAGCCGATCTCAGACGGGTCACCACCATGATGAAAGTCAACAATGACCTCGAACGCATGGCTGACCTAGCTTGCAATATCGCACAACGAGCCGATAGCCTTTGCACCCACCCGGAATTCCCGATCCCCAATGGTATCAACGAAATGGCCACCATGGTCACGCGGATGGTTCGAGCTAGCCTCGATGCTTTCGTCCGCAACGACTCGGCCATGGCTCGCAGCGTGATCGTCATGGACGATCCTCTCGACGCCAAAAATGTTCAGGTCATTGGAGTTCTGGCTGAATCGATTCAAAGGGATCCTTCCCAAGTCG
>CAILTZ010000635.1 GCA_903837255.1 uncultured Pirellula sp.
CACCGACGGTGAGTACCTAGCAGATGGCGCCAATGATTCCGAGTATCTTCAGCGCGGATTGCTTGTTGGTCAGAGGTTGCTTTCGCACTGCAACCACCTCGTAGTCATCATCGTCGTCGAGATCCAGTGGGTGAACGGACTTGTCTTGGCTCATGGCACCCTCCCTCGGGTAAAAAGGCGTTTGGTTGGCGTGACTTCACCTTGGGAGTATACTACAAGGCCCCGGGGGGGCTGTTGATTTTGGCGCGAACTTATTCCCCTTGGCCTGCCATGGACCTCCCTTCCACCCTGCCCTGCTCCCTAAATTTTAGGAACATGCCTGTGTTGCGAGCCTTTTGGATTGCGGGATTGCTGTTTCTTTCTTCGGCCCTGATAGCTGCTGAGCCCAACACACCCGAGGATCGCCAAGTCATCTCTTTGCTTGCGGGCCGTTGCCTGGAATGCCACGGGCCAAACGATTCGGCCGGAGGCTTGGATTTGACCTCGCAGGCCGGGCTCCAAAAAGGTTCCGACTCCGGTGCGGTACTCGCTGAGTCGTGGGACTCGAGCATCCTCTGGCGGGTGATATCCAGCGAGGAGATGCCGCCGAAGGGCAAGCTATCTGACCGAGAAAAAGAGGTGCTTAAGAACTGGGTATCCCAGGGCGCCAAGTTGCCCGTCGAGCCCATCGATCGGCTTGGGATCAGCTCGGACTATCGGGCCGGGTACGACTGGTGGTCGCTGCGGGAGCTGAGCAAAACAAGTCCACCGATTCCCGTCGGTCAGCTACGAGCCGACTTGGCGGGCGGATGGCGAGTTCGAAACCTGATCGACTCCTATGTTTTGGATAAGCTTCAGGGACATGGACTCGAGCCCAATCCCGAAGCTTCCCCGCGCTCTGTGCTACGGCGTGTCTTCGATGACTTGATCGGTCTGCCTCCAACCTTCGAGCAGCTTCAAGCGTTTGAGCAAAACCCCAGCGATGAAGCTTACGGGGCAATCGTCGACGAGCTATTGCGTTCACCGGCTTACGGGGAGCGATGGGCCAGGCACTGGCTCGATGTGGTCCGCTTTGGAGAGAGCGATGGATTTGAGCGAAACTATCCTCGGCTCAACAGTTGGCATTATCGCGACTGGGTGATTCGAGCGCTCAATGACGACATGCCGTACGATCGTTTTGTCCAGATGCAGATCGCAGGCGACCAGAGCGAGCCAAATTCTAGCGGCTATTCGGCAGCAGGTTTTCTGGTCTCCGGTGTGCATAATACGGTGGTCGGATCGAGCGATCGGATGAAACGCATCGCTTTGCAAGACGAGCTTGAGGAGAAGATCGGGACGATGTCACAAGCGTTCCTTGGGTTGACAGCTCAGTGCGCCCGTTGCCACGAGCACAAGTTCGATCCTATCAGTTCTGAATCGTATTATCGTTTGGCCGCGTCGATCCAAGGAGCATCGCATGGCGAGCGAGAGATCATCGACGAGGATCACCAGAGAATCGAACGAGGCTTAGAGCTCGAGCGGGCAAAGATCCTCAGCCAGCTCCGGGGTCTGGAGCAACAGGCCCTGCAGACGGCCACGAAGACGGCCACCTCGATCCCGTTACCGGTGGCGGCTTGGAATTTCGAGGTCCAATCCGAGGGTGATTCCAACGAGCGAATATTTTACGATACCGTACGCGGCTTGGTCGGTCGATGGAATGGGAGCCCCCAAGGTCGCTTGGCCAGCCTCTCAGGGGGTGGATTGGTGCTCGATGGCAATTCGTATTTGGAGACCGAACCGATCGATTTTGGTGTCCAGGAAAAGACGCTGACGGCTTGGATCAAGATCGATCCGTTGGAGCAATCCGGGGGCGGAGTGATCAGTCTCCAGAGCCTCGATGGAGTTGCATTTGACGCGATCGTCTACGGGGAGAGAGATCCCGGGCAATGGATGTCCGGTAGCAATGGTTTTGCGCGGTCGGCTCCCTTTGGTGGGCAGCGAGAGTCGAGTCAAAGGGTGCATATCGCGATTCGTTACAAAGCCGACGGGACGATCGAGGCTTTTCGCAATGGCGAACTTTACGGCAAAGGCTATCGAACAGGTTTCCATAGCTTTGAGGCGGGCAAGTCGCAGTTCTTGCTGGGTTTGAGGCATGGTCCTGCAGGCGGGAACCGATGGCTAAGTGGAGTGATCTACAAAGCCGCATGCTTTGATACGGCATTGGAGGACGAGGCGATCGCAACATTGGCGAGCCAGCCACAGACCGAGTGGAATCTAGAGGAGGCTTGGAAAAAGCTAGGCGAATCTTTTATTCAGCAGCGTCAGGAGCACCGCACCGAGCTGGAGCGGATCGATCGAGAACTGCGCGATGTGCGAGCTCAAGTGCGCAAGAAGATCTACAGCGTGGTATCGAATCCTTCGATCGGGCCGACCAAGGTGCTTTTGAGGGGGGATGTCTACAAAGAGGGGGCCCAGGTCAGGGCCGGTGGGATCGATACGATCGGAGGGCCCAAGGGGGACTTTGGTTTGGCACCCGAGGCTAGCGACGGCCAGCGACGCTTGGCATTGGCACAGTGGATCACTCAAGCCAACCGTTCGCTGGTGGCTCGGGTGATCGTCAATCGCCTTTGGCATTACCATTTTGGGGTGGGCATCGTCGATACCCCCAACGACTTTGGGTTCAACGGAGCACGACCGACTCATCCGGAGTTGCTCGATGCGTTGGCCAGTGAGTTTTTGGAGGGGGGCATGACACTCAAATCGCTTCATCGATTGATCGTCACATCGAGTGTGTATCGGCAATCGACTCAGCCTCGAGAGGACGGGATATCCAAGGACGCGTCGAATCGTTTGCTGTGGCGTTATCCGGTCCGAAGGCTCGATGGCGAGTCGGCTCGGGATTCGATGTTGCAGGTCGCTGGAGTTTTGGATCGGACGATCGGTGGCCCTGGGTATGTCGATGTCGATTACAAGGACACCAACGGGACGACTTATTATTTCCCCAAGCCCCAGGAACCCGTCGAGTGTTTTCGCCGAACGGTCTACCGTTTCAATCCGCGGTGCGAGCGGGTATCGATGCTGGATGTATTGGATTGTCCAGACCCGTCGGCAACGGCTCCCAAGCGGGCTCTTACGACCACGCCGCTCCAGGCGCTGAGTTTGCTCAACAGCTCGTTTGTATTTCAGATGTCCGATGCTTTGGTCGATCGACTGGGTAAACAACAAGACTCCTCTTGGGCGATAACCGCCATGTTTCGCAGCGTGCTACTGCGCGATGCAACTCCAGAGGAGCTGGCACAAGCCCGGGTGTTGGTCGACAAGCACGGGCTTCGAGCATTGGCCAGAGCTTTGTGGAACTCGAACGAATTCTTGGTATTGGATTAACGACTATGAACAGACCGGAATTTTTGAGCCGCAGGAGCTGGTTGCAATGGTCTGAGCGAGGTCTCGGAGCAACCGCCCTGCTATCGCTGCTTGCTCAAGAGGGCTTGATCGGCAAAACCAATGCCAGTAGTGCGAAGATCACCAGAGCGGTGCCCAAGGCCAAGCGGGCGATCCAAATCTGCTTGGTCGGGGGTCTGAGCCATCTGGATTCGTTCGATTATAAGCCTCAGCTAGAGAGGCTCCATGGCAAGACCTTGCAGACCGAGGAGAAGCCCGACATCTTTTTTGGCCAGATGGGACTATTGCGCAAGAGCGATTGGGAGTTTCGTCCCCGTGGACAAAGCGGTTTGCAGGTTTCAGAGTTGTTTCCGCAGATCGCTTCGCAAGCCGATCGATTGACCGTGTTTCGTTCGATGGTCACCGAGTCGGCCAACCACACACCTGCCCTTTTCTTTCAAAACAGCGGGTTTGAGTTCAATGGGTTTCCATCGATGGGCAGTTGGCTCTCGTATGGCCTGGGTTCGATCGCCGAGGATCTGCCGGCATATGTCGTTTTGCCCGATGGACGGGGTGGTCCCAACGGAGGAGCCTCGAACTGGACCAACGGTTTTTTGCCTGGGCAGTATCAGGGGGTGGTCTTCCAAGCCAGCGGTCAACCGGTGCGCGACCTGCGTCCGGCCAGAGAGCTTAGCGAGCAAGAGGACCAAGAGACTTGGGCGATGGTGGATTTTCTCAACCGCAAGCATCACGCCGAGCACGGCGCGGAGGATTTGCTCGCCGCGCGAATCGAAAGCTATGCGCTGGCGGCCAAGATGCAGATGTCTGTTCCGCAGGTGGCCGAGTTAGAAAAAGAAACGCAAGCCACCCAGCAGCTTTATGGGTTGGATCGGCCTGAGACGGCCGATATGGGACGGCGTTGTTTGCTAGGTCGACGGTTGCTCGAGCGCGGAGTTCGATTCGTGCAATTGTATTCAGGTGGTCCGATCGCAGGCGCACCGAGGACCAGCTGGGATGCCCACGAGAATGTTTTAGAGAATCATGCAGCCGAAGCACGCCGTATCGATCGACCGATTGCGGCACTGCTTGAAGACTTGAGCTCTCGAGGGATGCTCGAAGACACCTTGGTGCTCTTTACGACCGAGTTTGGTCGGACACCTTTTTCGCAGGCGGCGGCCGATGTGGCCGGACCGGGCCGGGATCACAACCGCTATGCATTTAGTTGTTGGATGGCCGGGGCTGGGCTCAAGCCCGGGATAGCCTTTGGCGAATCGGACGACATCGGCTGGAAAGCCGTGTCCAATCCGGTGACTTGGCATGATTTCCATGCGACGGTCCTGCATCTATTCGGGATCGATCACACCGAATTGACCTACTATCACAATGGGATCGATCGCCGATTGACCAATGTGCATGGCGAGGTTGTCCGAGGGGTGCTCGGGTAGGTCCAGCACGATGGGGACCTCAATTGGCGCTAAACGGAGGCGCAAGGCCGTCCAGAGCGCGAGGTGTTTTCTCCTGCGCCGGGCCACTAGATTTATTCGATTGCACCCAGAGAGCAAGTTGCTCGACGAGCAATTGATAACGGACCTCGACACGGTGCTCGGCCAGCAGAGTGTGCTTGATCGATGCAGGAAAATTGATGGCATAAGCGATCACGTCCGTCAGGGTCCCCAAAGGGATGTGCTGGGAGAGTAGGTCGCTGAACGAATCCGACTCGGCAAGTTCATCGGGAAGGGCTGTTCGAAAGAGCCGAAGGAGCTCGACGCGTGCGGACTCTTCAGTCAGAGGGTCTTGCATCGGCTGGTCTTCGATCAGCTCGACGCGGGCTTTGCGAAACGGAGCATCGTCGGAGATCTCTTCGATGATGCGAGCTCGCTGGACCCCTGCCAGCAAGATGTTGTGCCGGCCGTCACCCAGCGGGGTGTGCGAGACGACCCGCCCGATGCAAACGAACTTCGAGAGCCTGGGCCGGAGTTCGTAATGGGTCTCCCATCCTGGTTCTAAAATCGCCATGGTGATCAGGTGATCGGATTCCAAGGCCTCGCTGAGCATTTCGCAGTACCTGGGTTCAAAGATGTGGAGGACCTGGATCACGTGGGGGAACATGACCAAGTTCGGGAGCGGGAACAGCCGGACTGTTCCGTCGAACTCGGTAGGAAGTCCTAGTTTTTCCCAGTTTCCCATGTCGCCCTATCCCCAG